>JAZNFB010000394.1:0-5423 GCA_045588895.1 Candidatus Flemingiibacterium sp. | reverse complement strand
CCTGTAACAATTCAAGAGATCAGTATTGAACTCGGTGTTGCTCTTCCTTATCTTGAGGACGAGATCAAGCTGCTCGTTGACCGACAGTATCTTGTTTGCAATAACGGGAAGTACCTTACCAACATTCCGATTTTCACACTTGATTGCACGAAAACGATTGACGGAAAACTGAAAGAGCTTACCGAAGCTACGGCGAAAAAGTTTATCTCGGTTGTCGATGAATTCGAGGAAAAGTTTGGCAATAGGTTTGCAAACGAAAACCTTTTACACTGGCAAAAGATACTTTTATGTCTGCATTGGTCATTGATCGACACTGAGAACGATCTTAAAAAGAATTATGGTGAGTTGCCCAAGGATGGCCCGTATTCGCTCGTCAATGGTGGCGGCGGACAGGGCATTATTTGGGGAAGAAGTACGGAAAACGTAGTTGGTGATAAACTGCCGAAAGGAATTCAAGGTATTTATAACGGTTGCCCTTCGGGAGATGGTCGCGGAAGCGTGATTGCAATGAACTTCAGACAAACGCTGAACGCACAGCATTTTGAGGGACAAATGACCGCGCCTGTGGTTTGCACGGCAGTAGATTGCTTCGAATATTTACCGAATGATTGGAAAGAACAACTTGACAAACTCGGATATGCAGATAACACTAAAGCGAAGTTCGCTGTGTGGACAATCGAAGAATATGACGAACTGCGAAAAATACTCAAAGAATGTATATCAATAGTGTCAGAACTTAACCGCAAGACCTTTGAGCTTGCCGCAAACGTAACAGCAGATCTTGCTCCCGCGCACATCCGCAAAGTTGCAGAATATGTTGGTGCATTTGTTTATCGCTTCAATTCCATTGAAAACTTGGTAAATACCTTGTTTGATATGGATTGGTTGAAAGCAGTTAGTGACACAGAAAAGCCTGCGATTTGTGTTGTGAAAAACTGAAAAATGCAACCGCCGAGAGTGACCGTAACAGTCGCATTCGGCGGTATTGCTGTATCTTGCTGGATATTACATTCTTCTTATCTAAACTTACACCATCTTATCTAAATGACATTGAGTACGGGGTCCATGTTTTTCGTTTGTTTTAATTCTTCAACCTCTCCCCAAAACTGTTGAGAGGTCAAACCAAGATTCGGGATAAATCCGTATTCCTGCATATCTTTAGTAGATAATGTTTTATCAAAATCATACACAAGCGCAATGATGGGCTTTTTGGGCTTTGACATTAATTTATTCACCTCCACGCATAAACTCACTTTCATCAAACAGCGTTTTACGCTTTAACATATTTTTGATGGGAGCTTCTTGGCTTATCCGGCATAGTCAACTTCAATTTTCCACTTTCGACAAGCGGGGCAACGATTTGTGCCATCACATAATTACGTGATTTACCTGCAAAAGAAACAAGTTCTGCCCTTGATCGGGGAACGGTACAAAAATCGATGATTGCATCTGTAAGAGATGTTGATTCTCTGTGGTAACCGTTTTTCATAACTACCTTAAATTCGCCGTGTCTGACAGAGAAAACCGGAGCGGGAAGACCTGCGTTCATAAATTCCATTCGCATTGTCGGAATTCCGGAGTATCGATTCTCTGTGACATTCAAGAGTTCAAGCATATTGGCGAGAGCTGCATTTCTTGTTTCAGGGTGAACCTTGCCAAGAGCATCAATAGTGATTTTGCCGTACAATCCGCCGCTATTGGTAATTTCCATGCGGTCACGGTACATTTCAATACGAATCGGTACGTTCTCTGTGTGAATGCTATAATCACGGTGTACCAACGCGTTGAGTATCGCTTCGCGGACAGCTTTGATAGGGTACTCGTTTTTATCGATGCGTTTGCCGTTATCATCTATAATGGTTTTTGTACGGCTATTCTTGCGTACAAACTCAACGGCTTCGTCAAGCATATCCGGAATGGAACCTGTGATACGCTTATTGTCGATAAAACGCTCACCGTCAGTTCCGATTGATCCCATTTCAGTTCCGGGCAGCGAAACGGCAGTAATGCACAGTTGTGGAAAATAAGTCTGCGGATATTTTGAAAAGGTCATAAGTCCTGCAAGCGTAGGTGTGCCATCTGAAGTTACGCCCATCAATTCAAGAATTTCAGCTTCAGAAACGTTATCAGCCAGATTGCGCCGTTCCGCTTTTACGGAAACCAGATAGTCATTCATTCGTTTCTCGTCGAAAAGGTGCATTTTTGCATTGTCAACGACTCTTATATCATCACGAATTCTTTTTCGAAAAGCTTCATAACTGTAAATTTCATATTCACTCATAAGCTCATCCGCTTCTCCGACACGAACATATGAACCTTTAATTCTTCCGACACCTTTGTAAAACACAGGGCGTTCGGAAATATCAACACCGGGAATTTCAGCAGATACCACCGTAACGCCATCCATATCACATACGGTAAAAAGCGCACGGACAGAAGGCTCCATTTGTTTACATTGCTCGGCAACCTTTTTCTGCAAATCCTGCGGATCATAAACTCCTTTTATTTTATAATTATCTTTTTCATCAACACCAAAGATGATAATTCCACCTTCATCCTGGTTTGAA
The DNA here is from genome assembly GCA_045588895.1 of Candidatus Flemingiibacterium sp. Lineage (GTDB taxonomy): Bacteria > Bacillota > Clostridia > Oscillospirales > CAG-272 > Flemingiibacterium. The sequence continues at coordinate 2,856 of JAZNFB010000394.1, read as the reverse complement.
AATGAAGAAAGCGTATCAAACAGACGAGTGGGACACCCCAGTTCAGCGCTTTTCAACTCAATCGTTTGAGCTTCGGTCTTTTTAGAACAAACATCATAAACAAGTTTTTGAAGTGCTTCGGTTTGCATAACGATCTCCCCTTGTTGATTTTACTATAGTATATCATAGAAAAAGAAATTTGTCAACATTAGTGTGATGAATTTTAACACTTAAGCTCAAAACTTTAACACTTAAATTTGAGTTTTAACACTAAAATTAAAGTTTGCACACTAAAATTCAAATTAAGAGTGCAAACTTTTTTGCTTGGATATCATCCTTTTCGGAAAAATGATCTCCTCCACCATTCATTATCATATAAACCGTGAAATAACAAAAAAGATGCCGGACAGCCAAATTTTATCGGCTATAGGGCACCATATGAACCGTCACGCTGCAGCATTGGCGTTGATCTTGTCAATTACCGCTTTGATACCGTACCAAACTGACAGATCGGTGAATATCTCCGCGATACTGCCGTGATCATTGAATGGCGGCTCTTTCAGTACAGACAGATCTTTCAGTACGCCGTTATGTACGATGTATTCCACGATCTGATTTACAAAATAAATTTGCCTGGAATCGAGATTTACATCGTTAAGATATGCCGAAAACGCTTCTTTGGCCGCAGTCATGTCAAGCCCGACAATTTCACGCACGAACTCGCCAAGCGGCTTCTCACCGTACTCAGCCTCATATTCCTTACGGCTGCCGAGATCACTCCATAGAATCTTTTCAAGTGCAGTAATATCATCTGTACTGAGCGGCACATTGCTCTTCAATTTTGCGATGACTTCTTCATTCTGATGCTGACGGATGTAAAATTCAACCTTTTCTTTGTAATTTTTCAGGTCATCGTTTTCAAGCTCTGATTCGTGCCACTCCTGTGATAGAATATCATCTGTCAAATGGGTTGTATATGGGACTGGCTTTCTTGTCGGCAGATATTTCATGAGTTCGCGCAAATTTTCACGTATATGCTCGAATTCATTGATTCCGGCGGTCTCAAGATAGCTTGTGTGCAGGATATTGTTTATTAACTCGGTCTGTGCCGTAATAGCCGGTATATTCGCAATCTCCGCAATGCTTTTCACCTTGTTTATGAGGTCAGCTCTGGCACGCGAATAAGTCTTGCCGGCAAGGTACGCAAGCTCGATACCGTACATCAGCGCATCGAAACGTACCGCTGATGCCTCATCCTTGTCCGGGGTCAGAAGCGGCGCAAGCTCCTCTGCCATTTGCAGTGTGTTTTCATAAGTGAGCGTTACATAATTGTCGTGGTTCGAATACCGCTCCACGTACCGCAAATGCTGACGTACTGCGAAGTTGTCGACGGGAAGATCCTGCACTTTTCTGACCATATCATCCACAAGCGTTTTGCGGAATTCGATCAGCTCCGGCGTTTGATAAGCAATATCCTGCAATGTGAACGCAATCTGCGCTTTGAGACGGAAAATTGCACCCTGCAGAGCAATCTGATTAGCAGTCGGCTTTTCGCCGGACATACGGAAAAACTCAAAATTCCCACAGAAATCGAAAATGTAAAATTTGTCCTTATCCTTGCCGTCCATCAAACCGTCACAGCGGCGTGTACCGCGACCGATCATCTGCCAGAATTTCGCCTTACTCATAACTTTCTTGAAGAAAACGAGATTCAGCACATCCGGCACGTCAATACCGGTGTCAAGCATATCAACCGAGATGGCGATCTGCGGCAGCTTTTTCGGATCGGAAAATTCGTCAATGGCACTCTGTGCATAGGTCATATAGTTGTCGATGACCTTCGTGTAACCCGGCAGATGAGGATACTCCTTGCCGAAGATTTCGTGAATCTTTTCCGCATGAGCGTGATTCTTTGCGAAAATAATGGTTTTGCCGAGTTTTTCGCCGTAATCGATACGCAGACCGTCCTGCATCAGAATGTGCAGAACCTGCCTTATTGTATCTTCGTTGAACACCCATTCATTGAGCGCAGAGGAGTCGATATGATCGGGGAATTCGCCGTTTTCGCCGGTGAAGGTGTTCTCATATTCCTCCTGTTCTTCTTTTGGCAGATCTTCATACGTAATGCCACTTTCAAGAAATTTCAGCCTGGTTTCAACAGACATAAAGTCCACAAGAAAACCGTCCTTGACCGCCTGTGCAAGCTCGTAACCGTAAGTCGGCACGCCGCTTTCAAGCTCAAAGATTTCGTATGTATTCTTGTCGATCTCATCCTTGGGCGTAGCGGTAAGGCCAACGAGCGGCGCATCGAAGTAGGTGAAAATATCCTTGTATTTGTTGTAGATCGAGCGGTGTGCTTCGTCAACGATAACGAGATCGAAGTGACCGACTGTATAGAGCTTGCGGCCGTTTTCGTCTTTGATCGCATCGATACAGTGCATCATGGTCTGATAGGTTGAGAACACACAGCGCGCATCGTAATTTTCCTTGTCCTCGCAGAGGTTCGTCACTGACAGATCGGGAAGCATATTTACAAACGCGCGCTTTGCCTGCGTGACAAGCGAATTGCGGTCGGCGAGGAAGAGAATATTCTTCACCCAACCGTGCTGTAGGAGCACGTCGCACAGCGCGATGACGGTTCTCGTCTTGCCCGAGCCGGTCGCCATGACGAGCAGTGCCTTGCGGCGATTCTTCGCATCAAAACTTTCGCAAACTGCTTTGATCGCGCCTTCCTGATAGTACCGTCCTGCAATCTTCTTGTCGACGACCACATTTTTAAGGCTTGTACGCATAGTTTGCAGATTGAAGAGCTTTTCGAGGTCGCGCTTTGAGTACACCGATGCAACTTTACGCTCGGGGTAATATTTATCGTTCAGG
>JAZNFB010000393.1:0-5357 GCA_045588895.1 Candidatus Flemingiibacterium sp. | reverse complement strand
ATACTTGTTGTGGTGAAACGGTAGGATATGAGCCGCACAACGGTGAGGCGACCTGTATGAGAGTCGGATACTGCACGATCTGTGAAGTGGAATATGGAGAGGTCGATCCGAGCAATCACGAAAGCGATAATTACAGCTACGCAGATAACGGCGACGGCACCCATACCAAGAGGCACGAGTGCGGACAGATCATTGTAAATTATGAAAATCACGCCTTCGGCACTACAGGAGTATGTATTTGCGGAGCAAAAGCTACAGCATATGTTACCGACGGAAGCACCAAGATGTATGCTGACGTTTACAGCTTGAATACGGCAGTATCACAGCTTCTCAGCGCGGGTGCTACCGATATTACGGTGGATCTTCCCGAGGACGCATCCACAGAGATGCTCATCGCTATCCGCCGCGCGCTCGTTGAAACGGAAAACGTGGTGGAGGGCAGCATTAACCTTACCCTTACGGGTGTAAAGGCGATCCCCGATTATAGATTCGATATTGATATGTATAATAACGGCTCAGGTATCTTTGGCATGTGGTGTGTTGAAAATGAGTTAGAGAGAGTATTTGCCCTTGGCTCCGTTACTCTTACGGATGCTACGTATATTGGTTATGAAGCATTCACAGACACATCTTATTTATCGAGTGTCAGCGCTCCCGTTGCTACAAAGATAGGGGATAATGCCTTTGAAAGCGCGGGTCTTACCGAGATATCTCTCCCCTTGGTTAAAGAAGTGGGCGAATTCGCTTTCAATAGTTGCGATAATCTCACTAAGGTATTCCTTCCTCAAGCAACCGTTATTAGTTTTTACGCATTTCAATCATGCTATAGTCTCACCGAGGTTACTTTAGGTGCGCTTGAGTCGGTTGATCATAGTCATTATGGAATCTTCTATGGTGCTAATGATACAAGTAAGATCGATCTTACTCTTCCTTACACGCAGAAGTCACTGATCTTTGATACAAACATGTGTTGGGTTGCAAGTGATGCGCTCTTTACCGAAACAACGGATTATGAGGTCAACGTATTTATGGGCTATACTTTCAAGTCCATCACTATTACTTGTACCGACGGTACTGCGAATCATAACTATACCTATACCAACAATGGTGATGGAACTCACAAGAAGGTTTGTGCTGAGTGTGGCTTGGTAAGCCTTGAAAGTGAAGCGCACGACCTCACATACGTAAATGACGGAGACATTGTTCACATTGTCTCCTGCAGCTTGTGCGATTACAAGGTGAGCGAGTATCACAGCTATAATTCATCCGCAATCTGTGCCTGCGGCGCAAAAGCGGCTGCAAGCGTTACGGGCGGTAACACTACGATCCCCGCTAACGATGAATATGAGCTTAATGAAGCGGTAGCTGTCCTTCTGATGAGTGGAATAAGAGATATTACCGTTGATCTTCCCGCTGATGCGTCCGCTGAGATGTTTGTTGCTATCCGCAACGCGCTTATCTACACAGAGGGCGTTGATCCCGGCAGCGTTACCCTCACTCTCACGGGCGTGGAGACCATTCCGGAATATGCCGACGAATTCGGTGAAGGTGTCTTTGGTTTATGGGTGGTCGGCGACGATTTTGAGGAGGTTGCTGCCATTGGCTCCATGATTCTTGCGGATGCTAAGTATGTTGCTGATTACTCATTCTACGGTATGTATTCTTTAAAGAGCGTCAGCGCACCTCTTGTCACGGAGCTTGGAAACGGTGCCTTAAGCAGCACAAGTATCACTGACGTTGATTTCCCGAAATTAGAAAAGATCGGAGATCATGCTTTCGATAACTGTATGGAGCTTACTGAGATCTCTCTTCCATCGCTTAAGGAAATGGGATTCTGCGCATTTTTGGGATGTGATAATCTTACTACGGCATACCTTCCAAACGTATCCGTTGTCGATCGTTTTGTATTCCAGAATTGCAGAAACATCACCGACGTCACATTTGGCGAGCTTGAGTTCGTTGATCATAGAGATTACGGTATTTTCTACGCAGGAAATGACGTGAGCAACATCAATATCACTCTTGCCTGCACACAAAAGGCGCTTGAGCTTAACGGTTTTACTTTTGAGGCAACGGATGTGCTTTACAGCGAAACGGATGATTACAAAAACAACGTGTTTATGGGCTTTACGTTCAAGAGCGTAACGCTTGCACACAACGGAAAGTGCGAAGACTGTGAAGCTGCAGAATAACCGAATCAACAACTAAATAAAAAGAGCCTGCGGCGCACAATGTACGCACGGGCAAATCTATAAAGGCGGTGGACATAAAAAGTCTGCCGCCTTTTCACTTTCAAACGCTATTTCAGCCGAATAATTAAAATTGAAACCGCTTTCAAAAAAATCATCCGTTTTTGCTTAATACATCCGCTTATATTTTTGTATCCTTTTCGTAGCCCTTTCACAAAAAAGTCGTATCATTTTGATACGTCTTTTTTTATCCATTAAGGAGTAATGGCATATTTGCTATTCGTCGGGCAAACACGACGAATGACGCAAGATACCGCAAGCGGTATGCATCTCGCTTCAGCGTGTATCTCATCAGCCCTTTGGGCTGTATATCATCACCGAAGGTGTATTCCTCTGCGACTTGATGATATACAAAACTTCGTTTTGATGATATGCAATTTCTGCGAAATTGATGATATACAAGGCTACTCAATCAAGACCGCAAATGCAACATAGATAATTGATATAATATAAAAACTCATAATTTTTTCAAATTCCTCTACAGTTTTTCAAAATTATGTCGACTGTATTTATGAAGGACCTTTCAGACTGTAAGAAAAGGAGGTGCAATATGGAACTTCAAGCCAAAGCGGAAATCACAATGAGTGATGAGCGTATCGTTGAGCTTTATTGGCAACGCGATGAGCAAGCTATCAAGGAAACCGATATTAAGTACAGGAAGTTTCTGTTATCGGTAGCGTACAACATCGTTAACGATACAAGCGATAGCGAGGAATGTCTGAATGATACATATATCGGCGCTTGGAACTCAATTCCCCCGGCGAGGCCGACCTTGCTTCAGGCTTTTCTTGCTACGATTATGAGAAGGACAGCCATTGACCGTTACAAAGCAAGAAAACGGCAAAAGCGAATAGTTTCGGAATTGACGGTATCTCTGTCCGAGGTCGAAGATTTCATTGCCGACGACTACGACATATATTTTGAAGCAGACACCAAAGAGCTTGGCAGGGCTATCAGCGATTTTGTCCGTTCGTTATCAGACCGTCGAATGTATATCTTTATGAGCAGATATTATTTTGCGCGCCCAATAAAGGAAATCGCGAAATTGCTCGAATGCAGCGAATCAACAGTCAACAAGGAGATCGCGGCTATTAAATGCGATCTGAAAGAAAAGCTGGAAAAGGAGGGCTACTCTGTATGAAAGAAAATGAGTTTTTAGACGGTGTCAGCAATATCGAATCCGACGTTGTTGAGCGCTTTGTTAATATGGATAACAAGCTTCAAAATAAAGCAAATAAACTCAAAACAAAAGGAATGTGGCTTCGCTTTGGAACGATTGCGGCTTGCTTTGTGCTTATATTGAGCGCGGTCACCCTTATGCCGATGCTGCGAGAGGATGATGCGGGAGTCATTTCTCCCTCCGATGAAACGTCCAATGACCTGGGTGTAAATACGGAATCGGGGACTACGGATGATCCCGTTGTGAATCCTCCCGATTATACTCCGATCATTTTTGATGCCACTGTATCGCCCGAACAGTTAAACGGTAATAGCTTGGAATTCATAGTGGGATCCTCAGTATCTATAAGTGGAGGTGCTGCCGATGCTGAGCCGCCTGCATTCGAATTCAGCTATGGAATTGCCGTCAAAGCAAAAGTTGTGAAGAATCATCCCGATAAGTATTATAAACTTGACGTATTGTCAGCCTATCGTCCTGTTGCATATAGATTGATGCAAATGGAAACGATCGAGGTTATCAGCGGTAAAAACGTCCCACAGTATTTTCTCTATTTGATTCCTGAGTCTGTATACGTTGATATGTCTGTATATGATTCACTCTTGATATCTATGACTCAACTCGGTGTCGAAAATTACGTACTGAAAAACGGAACGCAAAATCAAATAGAGTCGTTTGAATCGCCTATCTTTGCGGATTATCAGGATGAACCGGAGCTTGGAAATATCATAGCTTTTACCGACGGCGTCTTTGATGAAAGCTTGTGGCAAAATCGTTCTTGGTTCTACGGTTATCAATTTGCCCAATTTGATCTTGATGATCCCGAGCACAGCAATCTTGTTGTAGCTCGCGGAGACTCAGAGAGTGAAGTTATATCCGCTATCATTAAACAATATGATGAGAGGTATAACAACCGGACGCTTTCCGTAAAAACCCTTGATTTTACCGCTCAAGCGGCAAAGGGTGCCATCGAATACGTAAAACCCTTTGCGAACGGTGTCTTTTCTCAAACGTATCTGCCGTATAATGGAAACGGAGAGCTTATATTCAGACGGTATATCAACGGTTGTCAAACCGAAGAAACAATAAGAATTGATCTTCTTACTGAAGAAGTAACCTATTCCGAGGTTCGTTACACCAAAGAAGATATGATGCAAATGGAAAATATCTCCGCGCATCTCTTCGAAAAAGCAACCGAATATGCGGAACAACTGCCAATTCCCCCTCATACCGATCCCGAAGGAAAAGAGCTTCTGTGTCTTAACCTGTATGCGTGGTATACCAAGGTTGACGGCAAATTGTATGGCGTTATCAAAACCGCTTGGAGATATAAAGAGGAAGATGATTGGTACATTCAATACTACGACGATTCATACACCTTATATGATATGACAGCAGGAACTGCTACTGATATTTCAAGAGATGACTTAGTGGCTATCATAGGATCTCGAAATGTGTATATGGGTGAATACGGAATAGGAATCGAAATGCCAATGTAACTGTGTAACAATAGTAAGGCGAGCGTTTTACGCTCGGCTTACTGCTTGTTTATTCTATTGACTTTAGCACCAACCCGTGATATAATAAAGCCACACGTCACTGAAAGGCAATTATACCATGGGCAAAAACGAAAAATCATCCAAGGCTTCTGCGAAAGTGGGCATACTGCTCGCCATTCTCGCGGCGGCACTTTACGCTATAAATTCTCCCCTGTCAAAGCTGTTGCTGGACTATGTTCCGCCAACGCTTATGGCGGGTATTCTCTATCTCGGCGCAGGCGTGGGGATGGTGTTCGTCGCGCTTTTCCGTCGCGTTAGCGGCAAAGCAACGGGCGAAGCCAAGCTCAGCCGCTCAGAGCTTCCCTACACCCTCGCTATGATCATTTTGGACATCGCCGCACCTATCTGCCTGCTTGTAGGCCTTAACTCCAC
>JAZNFB010000392.1:0-3004 GCA_045588895.1 Candidatus Flemingiibacterium sp. | reverse complement strand
GATGGAGCACGATACCGCCGAGAACCTGTACAGGGTAATGCTTCTGCTTGAGCACACGCCACGCAGCCTCACGGCAGGCAGCAAATGCCTCGGGCAGAATATCGTCAAGAGTCTCGCCCTTTTCGAGTCTTGATTTGAATTCGGGAGTCTTTGCCTGAAGCTCCTTATCGCTGAGACGAGAATATTCATCCTCAAGCTTAAGCACCTTATCCTTGAGAGGATTTATTCTCTTAAGCTCCTTTGTGGAATAGTCTCCGAAAATTTTCTTAAAAATAGACATCTGGTTACCTTCCTTATGTTAAACTTAGGCGTTCAAATTATTATACTCTATTATTTAATAAAAATAAAGTATTTTGGTGTCAGTGCTGTGAATTTTATATAAAGCTTTTCAGCTTTTCCTCATCCGTTATGCAAACGGCACTACCGTTAAAGGCAATCGCACCCGCTGCATTCAGAGCCTCAACCGCTTTGAAAAGTGTGTTTCTGTCAAGCTCTAGCTGCTTTGCAAGCTTCAGCATATCCTGCGGCAGAGAGACCTCACCCCTTGCGTTGTGCGGACGTGAAAAAATATACCCGGCAAGCTTGCTTTCGGCATCTGCTTTTTTCAGGTCGTCATTTTTCTCTGACCCACTGTTTATTTCAGCTGACAAAAATTCAAGATAGCTTTTCACCGCCGAAAAATCATCCTGCAAAAGCCAATCAACAGCCGATTTTTTAACAAAAACAATCTTACTGTCCTGTGCAGCCATAACCGAAAAATCACAGTCCGCCGATAAATAAAGCGACTGTACGCCAAAAATATATCCGTCGTTTTTTGTTTCTGCAATCTTTCTGTCCTTGCAGATATGGCAGCTGCCTGTGAGAACGAGACCGACCGCTTTTTTTACACCGTAAGCCGGATAAACCTGCTGACCCTTGGAAACCTCTCTGAGCAGAACGTCTTCACTTGCAAGCACGTAACGCAGAGCTTCTTCCTTTGAGCCTGAAAATGCAGGATGCTCCGAAATAAGCTTTACTGCCTTGTCAAATAGTTCCTTGCGTGCCTTCATCCGTTTCACTCCCGATTTCCGATATATTTTAATTATTATAATACTTATCGGGTGTTCTTGTCAATGCTGCCTATTTATCGCAAAATATCAAAATCCACTTGCACTTTTCTTTAAAAGCATATATAATTATAGAGTTAAAGTGGATTAGTATGCAAAAGAGGTGTGTCGGTGATAAGTTTCCTCAAAAGGAGCAATCCGTTTTTTATATTTCTGACCGTTGCGTTTATCATACATCTCTTCTTGCCGCTCAAATGGGGCGATGATGCAGTTTTCAGTGCCGAGGCAGCACTGCCGCTTAAAGAATTCCTCTACGGTAGCAGCAGAATCCTTACCGACACAATGACATACATATTCAACAAATACAATTTTTTATGGCGGCTTTTCAACCCTTGCGTACTGGCCCTGCTTGCCTCAACGCTTTCAAAAATTCTTTCCGTAAAATCCGTATTGATTAAATATTTCGTATGTGTTGCGGTCACAATTCCGACAATGGCTATAGTTGACGCAGGCTTTATCGCAACAACGGTCAACTACCTCTGGCCAGTCACCTTCGGCATTGTTTCGCTGTATATTTTTCAGAATATTGCCGCAGGAAAAAAAGTACCGGTTTACGCACTCATCGCAGGCATCCCGCTCATAGTTTACGCAATAAATATGGAGCAGATGTCAGCTGTGCTTACCGCATCGTTTCTTATAGGCTGTGCGTATCTGTTTTTTGCGAAAAAGAGGGTTCACATTTATCCCTTGATTCAGCTTGCAATCAGCAGTTCCGGTGTGCTTTACGCATATTTGGGCAACACTTCTAATAATAATTCTCGTATGGTGCGTGAAATCGGACGCTACTTTCCCGGATTCAATGAGCTTAACATATTACAAAAAATCGAGCTTGGTTTTTCTTCAACAATGCACGGGCTCACAATAGCCACGAGAGTGCCCCTTGCCGCATTTCTCACATTCACAGGTTTCCTTGCCGTTATGTCATTTAAGAAGAAAGCTCCCATTTCAGCACGTATTGCTTCGCTGATACCTGTTCTTTTTTCGGTAATTTGTGCGATGTACAACCTCGTAAAGCCGATTGAGAGCATAAGAAATTTCCGTCTGGAAAAAGCAGTATATCTGTTCTCGCCTTTGTTTGATATTCTTTTTGTAATCGTGCTGGTATGCGTACTGTACACGGTTGCACACATCTTAAAAAATAAAAAGCTCACCCTTGCATCATACACAGTGCTTGCGGCAGGTATGGCATCAAGAATGCTCATGGGCTTCTCACCGACGGTATGGGCTTCGGGCTACAGAACATTCTGTATAATGATAATTTCATTTATAATTGTATCGGTTATAATACTCAACATAGAAAGGACTGTCAAAAAAGACAGCTTGGTGAATTCAAAATGAAACTCAGTATCGTAGGCTTGCCCAACGTAGGCAAGAGCACACTTTTCAACGCAATCACAAACGCAGGTGCACAGTCTGCAAACTACGCATTCTGCACAATCGAGCCGAATATCGGCGTTGTCAACGTACCCGACAGCAGGCTTGACAAGCTTGCCGAGATGTACAATCCCGACAAATACACTCCCGCAGTTATCGAATTTGTCGATATCGCAGGTCTTGTAAAGGGTGCATCAAAGGGCGAAGGTCTCGGCAACAAATTCCTTGCAAACATCCGTGAGGTTGACGCAATCGTTCACGTTGTACGTTGCTTTATAAACGACGACATCATTCACGTTGACGGCAGCATCAATCCGATGCGTGATATCGAAACAATCAACCTTGAGCTTATCTTCTCCGATATCGAGATGATCGAGCGCCGTATCGACCGTACGGCAAAAGCTATGAAGGGTGACAAGACCCTCGCCGGCGAGCTGGCACTCTTTGAGCGCATCTACAAGGCCCTCGCCGACGGCTTTACCGCGCGCACCGTTGAGCTTACCGACGAAGTCGGATCGTAGCCA
>JAZNFB010000391.1:0-3357 GCA_045588895.1 Candidatus Flemingiibacterium sp. | reverse complement strand
TTGGAAGATGCTCGGTGAAAGCGAGTACACTGTAGGTCTTGAGCCTCGTACAACCAACTTCGGCGGTGACAACATCGCAAAGAACAATGCATTCACCGTACTGAAGCCGTTTGAAGAATATAAGTCGCATCTTAAATTCAGCGTTAAAATGAAATAATAACAATAGGGACTGCCGCAATAACATGACAGTCCCTGTTTTTATATTATTTTTCCTTGTCGTTACCACCGCAGCCGCATTTTCCGCCGCACTCTTTTGAATGAGGACAACCGATACAATGTGCACCGTTTTTCTTTGACTTATAAACATAAAACGCCGCACCGCCGATAATGGCTATAACAATCGCAATAATCAAATAATCCATAACATTTTTCCCAATACAGCCTTACGCCGCTTTTGCTTTCTTAATATCCTTCCTGCCGCCCTTTGCGCAAAGCATAGCGAGTATTGCAATAAATACAATAACTGCCGCACCGCCGCCGATAGCCGCACCTATACCGAGTGTTTCGGGCGCAGTGATAAGTGTACCGACCGTATAAACGAGATACGCAACAGTGTAACCGACTCCAAGCTGTAAACCGATACCTGCCCAGAGCCATTTTGCGCTCTTCATTTCGGAGTTCATAGCACCGATTGCCGCAAAGCAAGGAGGAGTGAAGAGGTTGAACATGAGATAAGCAAGTGCCGCAACGGCGGTGATACCAAACGTCTCGGCAACAGCAGTTCCCTGTCCCTCCATCATTTCAAGAGCATCTGTATCAATAAGATTGGAGATACCGTAGCAAACTGCAAGTGTACCGACGACGTTTTCCTTTGCGATAAAGCCGGTAATCGCCGCAGCCGCCATCTGCCATGCCTTCTTGATACCGATAATCGGAATGATCAGATATGCTATGGGATTTGCTATACTTGCAAGGATAGAGGTTTCCGCTGCGTCCTCGGCAACAAGCTTGAAGCTCCAGTTAAAGGACTGCATGACATAAACGACAGCATTACAAAGCATGATGATAGTACCTGCTTTAACGATATACGACCAGCCTCGTCCGCACATGGATTTGAAGGCTCTTAAGAAGCTCGGAATCTTATATTCGGGAAGCTCCATGATGAAGTACGATTTTTTCTTAGAATTGCCCGTGATTCTGTTTATGAGAAGCGCACCGATGAGAATAATGATGATACCTGCAAAATACATCAGTGTACCAACCCAAGCCGCATCCGGGAAGAAAGCACCGGCAAACAAACCGATAACGGGAAGCTTTGCGCCGCAGGGCATAAACGGTGCGAGCATTGCAGTCGCTCTGCGTTCACGCTCATTACGGATGGTACGGCAAGCCATAACGCCGGGAATTGCACAGCCTGTTCCGATAACAAACGGAATAACCGATTTGCCGGAAAGACCAACCTTTTTGAAAATGGGATCAAGCACAACCGAAACACGCGCCATATAGCCGCAGTCCTCGAGAAGCGCAATGAGGAAGTACATAACCATAACGAGCGGCAGGAAGCCAACAACAGCACTTACACCGCCGATGATACCCTCTGTTAAAAGCGCAACAAGAAATTCGTTTCCGCCCTCAAGCGCACCTGCGACCCATTCCTTGAACATATCAATAAGAGTTACAAGACCGGGGATACTCTTGCCGGACTCAAATTCATACCCCTCTGCGATCCAAGCGCCGAGCCATGCCTGCGAGATCTGAAAAACAAGGAACATAACAACAGCGAAAATCGGTATACCCAGCCACTTATTTGTGAGTACAGCATCGATCTTATCACCGATATTCTTGTCCTTTGTGAGAACCTTGCGGCTTTCAACCTCTCTGACAAGTTTATTTACAAACTCAAAGCGTTTACGGTCTGCAGTCTGCACCGCTTTTTTATCGGTGAGGTCAACACCCTGCTGTATATACGGAGCTTTCTGAGTAGTCTTTGAACGGGCAACTGCCGCAGAAATGACCGCCTTAAGTCCGTCTGCAGAGGTGGAAATTGTATTAACTACGGGACAGCCGAGCTTTTCGGACAGCGCATCAATATCAATCTTTGTTTCTTTTTTCCTGTTGATATCACTCTTATTGAGTGCGACTACAACCGGAATACCAAGCTCAAGAATCTGCGTTGTGAAAAAGAGACTGCGCGAGAGGTTTGTCGCGTCAACGATATTGATTATAACGTCGGGATTTTCTTCTTTTATGTATGAGCTTGTAATGCTCTCCTCGCTTGTAAAAGGCGACATCGAATATGCGCCGGGCAGGTCAACTGCAATAAGCTGCTCCTCGCCGTCATAATACGACCTCTTTATCGGATGCTCCTTTTTTTCAACCGTAACGCCTGCCCAGTTTCCGACCTTTTCGTTTCGGCCGGTCAGGGCGTTATACATGGTTGTTTTGCCGGAATTTGGATTGCCGGTAAGTGCGATTCTCATATTGTGTCCTCCAAAAATTAATTTATCTGTATCCTTTCGGAATAAGCCTTGATTTGAGTTAGCATCCGCTAACCGTTTGCCTTGAAAATAACGATCCGCAGACCGTCACTCTCAATTATTCTTCAACTGTGATTGCCGCGGCAAGCTGACTGTCAATACTGTAGCGTCCATCCTTTATCGAAACAACGCAGGTTCCCTTGCGATGCGAAACCACAGTGATCGCTTCACCGCTGTAACAGCCGAGAGAAAACAGAAAAGCATCCATTTCTTCATCATCGGTTTGTATTTCTTTGATGATATATTCCTTGCCCTCAATTGCGTCTGTTAAATTCATGCCATCACCGTTCATTCTATTAAAAAATCACAATTTATGCCGCGATTAGCCTATGCTAACCGATGGTTTAAAAATCCGGTTAGCCTCGACTAACCTATATAATTATAGCATCCCGCCGCTATTTTGTCAACACCTTTTTTAAAAATTTTTTCCAAAAAGCGACAATCTGTCAACCTGATAATTTTTTCTTCTCAAAGTAAAACTAATTGTGTTAAATGCATAATGCGCAAGCCGTCGGTATATTACAAAAAAATATTCGCAATGTAAGCTTCAAAATTTTTCCGCTTTCTCTTGCTAAACTGCTGTATGTGTGATATAATTATTGTATAATGCCCGTGTAATAGCGGCAGTTTTATTAAGGATGTGATAATTTTGAAGGTTGTACTTGAAAACCTCACAAAAAAATTCCCCTCTCGAAACAAAAAAAATCCGACCGATGTTATTGCGGTCAATAATTTTACATTCGAGATTCCAGACGGCTCACTCGTCGGACTTCTCGGTCCCTCCGGCTGCGGAAAAAGCACCACTCTCAATTTAATAAGCGGTCTTCTTATGCCGACAGAGGGTAAAATACACTTCGGCGATGATGATGTTACCGAGCTT
>JAZNFB010000390.1:0-17558 GCA_045588895.1 Candidatus Flemingiibacterium sp. | reverse complement strand
CCGATATCGTGAAGCAGACCTGCACGCTTTGCGAGAGTGCTGTCAACTCCAAGCTCGTCTGCGATCATACCGGAGAGGGTTGCAACCTCAATCGAATGATCGAGCACGTTCTGACCGTAGCTGGTACGGAAGCGCAAACGTCCGAGCAGCTTGATAAGGTCGAGGCTGAGACCGTGAATACCGGTGTCGTATGTGGCACGCTCGCCTGCCTGCTTTATCATTGCGTCAACGTCACGCTTTGCCTTTTCAACCATCTCCTCGATACGTGCAGGATGTATGCGTCCATCTGCAATAAGCTTTTCGAGCGCAATTCTCGCAACCTCGCGGCGTACGGGATCAAAGCTTGAAAGGGTGATCGCTTCGGGAGTGTCGTCAATAATAAGGTCAACGCCGGTCATCGCTTCGATTGCGTGAATATTACGTCCCTCGCGGCCGATGATGCGTCCCTTCATTTCGTCGTTAGGCAGTGCAACAACGGAAACGGTTGTCTCGGTTACGGTTTCGGATGCGCAGCGCTGGATTGCGAGAGAGAGAATATTCTTCGCCTTCTGGTCTGCCTCCTCCTTGAACTGTGCCTCATATTCGATGAGCTTCTGCGCGGTTTCGTGCTTCACCTCGTCGTCGATCTTTGCAACGATCTGTGCCTTTGCCTCCTCTGCGGTAAGACCTGCAACCTTTTCGAGAGTTTCAAGCTGCTTTTTCTTGATCTCATCAATTTCAGCGCGGGTATCATCTGCTTCCTTAAGCTTTTTGTTAAGCTGTTCTTCCTTTGATTCGAGCGTTTCGAGCTTATGCTCAATCTGCTCTTCCTTCTTTGCAACACGGCTTTCCATCTTGGAAAGTTCACTTCTGCGCTCCTTGATCTCGCGTTCAGCGTCGTTTCTCTGACGCAGGATTTCTTCCTTTGCTTCAATCAGCGCTTCCTTTTTCTTGCTTTCGGCGGTACGTTCACCGTCCTCAATTATCTTACGTGCTTGTTCTTCAGCGGAGCCGATTTCAGCCTCGCCAACCTTTTTTCTGTATGTTATACCGAAAAACACACCCAGCGGCAATGCCACTATAGCGGTGATAATAACACTAAGTATTACTTCTAACAATGTGCAGAACACCTCCTTATTGGTTCATTCGTTTAAAATTTTAATGCTTTTTATAAATGCAATTATTTCAACACCGTGTGAGCGCCATCCATCACAAGGCACAATTACGGCAGTATATATATTAATTACACATACATATATTTTATACAAAAATCAAGCTTCTGTCAAGGGGGAAAAGCACAAAAATATTTAATTTTATTAAAAAAGTGACACATAAAAGCGAGAATTTACAGAATCGCAACAGTTTTGAAGGGTGTTCACAAAGCGTAAACATCTTGACTTTTCAGAGAAGCTGTGTTATAATATAGGCTGCGACCGGATCGGGCGATCGCGCGGTATGTTGCCGAAAGGTATTACCGTGAGGAAAGTCCGGGCTTCAAAGGGCAGGATAACGGATAACGTCCGCCGAGGGTGACCTCCGGGAAAGTGCAACAGAAATAAACCGCCGTCCGTATCGGGCGGTAAGGATGGAAACGCGAGGTAAGAGCTCACGAGTTCCTATGGTAACATAGGTCCGCTGTAAACCCTATCCGAAGCAACACCGTATGTGGGATCCGTGTTCGCACGGCTGTCTGCCCGACAGTTCTCACAGGTGGCACGCAGTTTTCTGCGGAGCGTTACGGAGACGTCACGCAAAGATAGATGATCGCCAAGACAGAACCCGGCTTACAGATCAGGTCGCATTATTATAAACGAAAACGCCTTACCATTATCGGTAGGGCGTATTTTTGATTTAATGTATTTTCCTCGCCTCTGCAGTCAAATAAAAAAGTGCACCATAGAGTACAGCAAGCAATGCACCGAGGTACCCACTCGTGCGTACTTGTTGGGAAACACCCAAACCCTTTAACAATTTCGGAGAAATTGGCTACGCACCGTTGGTGCTGACATATGAATTTTTTTACGGCGTATTTGTGATTAGTCTTCTTTGCCTATTTCGGCAAGATAACCAGCAGTAATAACACCAGATGGCAATGCAATTATCGCAATACCCAAAGCAGAAGAAATCATCGTAACAATTCTTCCGATTGTTGTTACCGGATAGATGTCACCGTAGCCAACAGTTGTAAGAGATACAGTTGCCCAATATACAGATTTTTCAAGTTTGTAATCTGCAGTGATTATACGTAAAAAATAATCCAAGATGAAAAAGCCTACAGTTACATAATCAATCCATTGGAAAACAATATTTGTTTCCTTGAATGCAAGAGGGATGACACTTATAACGATTGTTGCCATCATTATAAAATCGTAAATGTTGCTTAACTTATTACCATCGCCTATTGGTTAAATTATTAAAAATAATTTCTTTCTCATAGCTCACACCTCCAAGTTCATTTTCGCTTATATTTTCCATTTTCCAAAATTGTTGCAGATTGATTTTTGGTAATCAGCCAAGCAACCAATCCGCAATATCAACAATCCGTACACCCTCATACTGATACTCATCGTGCCGTGTACGTGCGATCACCATTTTGGGATAAGCATCCTTGATTTGAAGCAACGGCGAAACCTCACGCTCAAAGGTCTTGTCATCGCTGATGTTGTCAGAAACCTGTATATAAATCTTCTCGTTACGTTTGATAGCAACAAAGTCGATTTCTTTCTTGTAAAGCACACCGACATAGACCTCGTACCCTCTGCGGAGCAGCTCTATGGCAACCACATTTTCAAGGATTCTGCCGTAGTCCATATTCTTTGTGCCGAGCTTGGCATAGCGGAAGGTATGGTCGCTCAAATAATACTTGTCGTTGCTTGAAAGATACTTTTTGCCCTTAATATCATATCTGCGGACTTTATAAAAGGCAAAGGCATTGCACAAATACTGAATATACGAACTGATGGTAACATGGTTGACTTTTTCCTTTAAGCCGCTGAATGTGTTTGTGATATTCCGTGCAGAGGTCAAATTAGAGATATTGTCCATAAGGAAATCCACAAGTCTGTCCATCAACTGCATATTACGGATTTTATATTTCTTGCGAATATCACGGACAATCAAGGTATTGAAAACGTCGGCAATATAGTCATACTTGGCTTCCCTGTCTTTATACAGATAGGAGCCAGCCATGCCGCCCTCAATCATATACTTGTCAACGGCAACATACTTGTCGCTGTAACCAAAATACTGCATATATTCGCCAAAGGAGAATGGGAACACCTTGATTTCAAATGTTCTCCCCGTAAACAGCGTCGCAAGGTCGGAACTCAAAAGGAAAGCGTTCAAGCCGGTAATATAAATATCAAACTTTTCGGATGCGTGCAGACCGTTGATTGCTTTCTCAAAGTCGGTACACATCTGGACTTCATCAATCAAAACAAAATTTTCTTTGCCCGCCACATACTGCGAATTAATATAGTCGTATAAAGGTCTGTATTCAAGCAAATGGTCAAACTCCGGCAAGTTGAAATTGATCTGAATTATATTGTGGTCGGGTACATTCTGTTCGATATGATTTTTGAACGCTTCCAGCAGCTTGGATTTACCGCTGCGGCGAACACCCGTAATAACCTTAATATCCGGAGTACCGATTACGTTGATAAGTTTTTCTAAATATTGATTTCGAGTAATAAGTTTCATGGTATATCACCTCACAGTACGTATTATATCACAATTTCTTACCATTTTCAATAGAATTTCAAAAATGGTAAATGGAAATTCACAAATAGGTTGTATTTAACAGTTTTGAGATAGAAAAAGAACGATGTTAGACCTTCGACTCGGCATCGTTCTTTTCTTAGCTATTTTCCAATCCTGTAAGGCAGATGCCGTAAAATTATTATTTTTACGGAATTACTGTCTTATCGGCACACAGGGAATGCTCCCTCACTTTTTATTCGTCTATGCGTATATTATAGGTGTTGAGCGTTTCAAATGCCTCGTCGCAAAGTGCGGCAAAATCAAGCTTCGCTTCCTCCTCAAGAACACGCTCCATCTCCGGACGGGTTTTCGGATGACGTGGCGTGAACACCGTACAGCAATCCTCATACGGTAAAATCGACGTTTCAAACGTGTCAATCTTTCTTGCGATCGTTATGATTTCCTCTTTGTCAAGTCCGATGCAGGGACGGTAAACGGGAATGTTCACAGCGCTGTCAGTCACCTCTATCGCCTTCATGGTCTGCGATGCAACCTGAGCAAGGCTTTCGCCCGTTATAAGCGCATGACAGTGATTTCGCCTTGCAACACGCTCGGCAAGTGTCATCATGTAACGGCGCAGTAAAAGCGTGAAATAATCCTCGTCACAGGCACGGCGAAGCTCCTCCTGAATATGTGTCAGCGAGATAACGTGCACCTTTATGTGCGTTGTGTATTCGCAAAGCAACCGTGCAAGCTCGAGCACCTTTTCCTTTGCACGCTCAGAGGTATAAGGAAAGCTCTCAAAGTGCAGTGCTTCAAGCGTTACACCTCGTTTTGCAATCATATAACCGGCAACCGGGCTGTCGATACCGCCCGAGAGCAGTAAAAGTCCCTTTCCGCTTGAACCGAGCGGCATACCGCCTGCGCCTTTGACTCCGCCTGCGTGAATGTATGCGCCACGCTCACGTATCTCAACACGCACGGTCACCTCGGGTTCGTGCACGTCCACACGCAGATACGGACACGCTTCAAGCACCGCACCGCCAACCTCACGCATAAGCTCGGGAGATTTCATCGGGAACGACTTGTCCGACCGTCTCGCATCCGCCTTGAATGTCTTGACTCTGCGAAGAAACTGCGGAAGATATTCCTTTGCCGCCGCCTTGATAGCGTCAAGGTTCTTTTCAACCATAACGGCACGGTCAATCGAAACCAAACCAAACACCTTTTTTGCATACTCAAGCGCAAGCTCGATATCGCACATATCATCCTTCGGCTCAATATAAATCGTGCTCTGTGCATAGGAAATGTCAAAATCACCTGCACGGCTTACACGTGTGCGAAGCTCCTTTATGAGCAGATTTTCAAAATATGAACGGTTTGCGCCCTTTAAAATGAGCTCGCCGTATTTACAGAGAAGTACCTCTTTCATTGTTGTTATCCTTTTCGGTTTATAATGTTTACCGCCTCAAGAAGAAGCGGTGTTTTTTCGTTTTGGAGTCTGCCGTCAATAACCTTTTCAAGCAGCTCGTTAAGTATCACGCCGATCTCACGTCCCTTTGCACCGAGCGATATAAGCTCATCACCGCCGATTTTCAGCTGTGAAAGCGAAACACAGTCGTCACGCTCGATTATCCCCGAAAGAATATCGAGAAAACCGGGCTCTGTCTCACCTCGTGCAATTCCAAGACGCAGAACATCCTCTGCCGCACCGCAGCCGATATCACGGCAAAGGCGCTTTATGTCAGCCGTACCCAAAATGTTACATTCCAAATGCGTCACAATCGCCGTACAGAGCGAAACGGTTGCACTGTCAAAGCGGAGCGAGCGCAGAGCCTCACGCACAAAAGACGGCTCACACCCGGCAAAGAGTGCCGCAAGTCCGAGCGGTGTTGATACGGGAAAAAGCTTATTAAGGGATGTGCATATCTTATCAAGCTCTGAAAAATTGACACCGGGCAAAATTTCTTTTATTATCGGCAAAAAGTCACTGATGACACGTGCCGCTCCCCTGCCGCAGACAAGCCGTGACAGCTCGGATGCGATACGCTCACGTGAGATGTGTGAGAGCAGGCGGGAAAGCTCAAGTGCCGCCTTTGCCGTAGTGTTTTCAATTGCAAAATCAAGCGTCGCCGCAAAGCGAAGTGCACGGAGAATACGCAGTGCATCCTCACGAAAGCGCTCAAACGGGTCGCCGACACAGCGGATGATACCGGCTTCAAGATCAGCCACACCGCCGTAAAGGTCAACAAGTCCGCACCTCGGCGAATATGCCATTGCGTTGACGGTGAAATCACGTCTTGCGAGATCCGAAGCGAGCTTGTCCGTAAACTCAACGCTGTCGGGATGGCGGCTGTCCGTATACTCACCGTCGATGCGGTAGGTGGTAACCTCAATCGGTATGCCGCCGTGTATGACCGTAACAGTGCCGTGCAAAATCCCCGTCGGTATCGCCCTGAATGAGTCGAGCGACGAGAAAAGCTCAAGCGTTTGTTCGGGCAGAGCAGATGTTGTAACATCCCAGTCGTTTGGCTCTTTTTTAAGAAGTGTATCACGCAGGCATCCGCCGACGGTATAGGCTTCAAAGCCTCTTTTTTCAAGCTCTGCGATAACCTTTTGGGTGGATACGGGAATTTCGAATTTCATCAGACGAGTGCCGGCTCTTTTTCGGAAGCCTTTACTTCCTGCTTTTCGGCAGCATTTTCTTCCTTTACCGAAAGATTTTCACGTGCAACCGAGAGCATCAGCTTGATACGGTTTTCCTGATTTACACGGGTAGCGCCCGGGTCATAGTCGATCGGAACAATGTTTGATTCGGGATGAAGCTCACGCAGGCGGCGTATCATGCCCTTACCGACAATGTGATTCGGCAGACAACCAAACGGCTGTGCGCAAACGATATTGCCGTAACCGCCCTCAATAAGCTCGAGCATTTCGGCAGTGAGCAGCCAACCCTCGCCCATTTTTGAGCCGTAACCGACAACGCCGTTAACAAGAGATTTCAAGTGATCATAAGCAGTCGGCGCCTTGAATATACCCTGCTCGTTAATTATATCGATCATGAATTTTTCCATGCCGGCGAGATAATCGAAAAGTATCTTGCAGACGGTGAATTTGGCTTTACTTCCGCCGTAAAGCTTGATATCCTCCATGCGGTTGTCAACCTTGAAAAGAATAAAGCTCATCAGTCCCGGAACCATCACCTCACAACCCTCTGAGGCTAAAAATTCCTCAAGGTGATTGTTTGCAAGAGACGAGAATTTTACATAGATCTCGCCAACGATACCAACCTTGACACACTTACGTGTACGGTCAGTCGGAATCCTCGCAAAATCCTCGGCGATCTTCTGCATATACGAGCGCATAACACCCTTTGCAAAGCCCTTTCCGTTTGCAAATTCGGCAGTCAACGTGTCAGCCCAACGGTCAACGAGCTTGTCGGTTTCTCCGCTTAAGGTTTCGTAAGGACGAACCTGATTCGATAGAAGCATGAGAAGGTCACCGTAAGCCATTGCCGCAATGAGACGGCGAATGAGACCGATTGAAAGCTTAAAGCCACTGTTTTTCTCGAGTCCCGAAATGTTGAGTGATATAACGGGAATGTGACCAAGCCCTGCATTTTTGAGTGCCTTGCGCAGTAAATGTATATAGTTTGAAGCGCGACATCCGCCGCCTGTTTGCGTAATAATAAGCGCAACCTTGTTAAGGTCATATCTGCCGCTCATCAGCGCATCTATCATCTGTCCGATAACGAGAAGTGCCGGGTAACACGTATCATTGTGAACATATTTCAGTCCAGTTTCAACAACACTGCGTCCCTCATTCCGAAGCAGCTCAACATTGTAGCCTTCGTTTTTGAAAACACGCATGAGCAGCTTAAAATGAGTACCAAGCATATTCGGCACAAGGATCGTATAATCCTTTTTCATCTCTTTTGTAAATTCTATTCGTTCCATATATGTTCCATCCTTTCGGGATATTGGAAGTGGTAATCGAAGCATATGGGAGGGAAACGGTCGCTTTTTGAAAAAAGCTCCGCAAAAACTTTAATGACGCTATCGCTTCACAGGTCGTTCGCATAAGCCATCCGAAAACGCTCTCGGTAGTCGGGGCCCGCCTCACTCCGGCTCCTCCGCCTCCGTTCGGTATCCCAACGACCGCATAGTGGTTACCGCTTCTCTCATCACATCTTTGGCGTTTATTGCATAAGGTTACTCAAAGCCTCTCCCTTTGGGAGAGGTGTCGAACGAAGTGAGACGGAGAGGGTGCCTTCCCTTGGGGGAGAGGTGTAAAAGATTGCTCCGCAACTTTGACGGATGAGGGCTTCTCAAAACTTACGCAAAAGCCCAAAGCACACCGCTTGAGCATCAATCCTTACCCTCACGTTCCTTCGCTTCACAAGCGGCAAACAGACTGCGCAGTCTTATCTTAACCGCGCCAAGATTTGTAATCTCATCAATCTTGATCTGCGTATAAATCTTGCCTGCACCCTCGAGAATCGAGCGCACTTCGTCTGTCGTGATAGCATCAACACCGCAGCCAAACGAAACAAGCTGTACAAGATTCATATCCGGCTTGTCACCGATATATTTCGCCGCCGCATAAAGACGTGAATGATACGTCCACTGATTAAGCACACCAACAGAGAACTTCTCAACATGATGGCTGAGGGCATCCTCAGTTATAACAACCGCACCGCATTCACAGATAAGACTGTCAATACCGTGATTTATCTCCGCATCAACGTGATACGGCCTGCCCGAAAGCACAATGATCGGCATATTTTTCTCACGTGCAAGCTTTATAAATTCCTCGCCCTTCTCACGTACCTTGGCAAGGAAAATATCCCTCTCGGCATAAGCCGCCTTGCACGCCTCTGCAACATCCTTTTTGTCAAGACCGTCGAAATATTTTGAAAGAATCTCATATATCTTTACTGCGAAATCCTTCGGGCGGTGAACACCGATATAGTCCTGTATAAATTTAGTCTCGCGTACCCTCGGCACATTTGCACCGATAACCTCGGGGTAGTATGCAACGACGGGACAGTTATAGTGATTGTCACCAAGCTTTTCGTTGAAGTTATATGTCATGCAGGGATAGAATATCGCATCAACGCCCTCGTCAATGAGCGCTTCAATGTGACCGTGCAAAATCTTCGCAGGGAAGCATACAGTGTCGGACGGGATCGTCTGCTGACCCTTTAAATAGAGCTTGCGATCAGAGCGCGGACTCAACACCACCTCAAAGCCGAGACGGGTGAAAAATGCGTGCCAGAACGGTAACATTTCATACATATTGAGTCCCATCGGCAAACCTATGCGCGCACGTGGAGACTCAGGCTTTGTGTTGTATGAATTAAGCAGCCCTAACTTGTATTCATAAAGATCGTAATATTCGAGTACACCACCTCTCGCAGTGGGACGCTCACACCGGTTTCCGCCAATAAATTTACGGCCGCCGTCAAAGGTGTTTACAGTAAGCCGGCAGTGGTTTTCACAGAGACCGCAGGTTGTAACCTTAACATCGTGCTTGAAATCGGCAAGCTTATCTGCGCCTAAAAGCGTCGTTGTTCCCGAAGAACAGTCACGTGCATATATCGCCGCACCGTAAGCTCCCATAAGCCCTGCGATGTTGGGACGGACAACATTACGTCCGATCTCCTGCTCAAACGCGCGGAGCACCGCATCATTGAGGAAAGTACCGCCCTGAACAACGATATTCTCGCCGAGCGAATCCGCACCCGACGCACGTATGACCTTGTACAGCGCATTTTTTACAACGGAAATTGACAAACCTGCTGAAATATTGTCAACAGTCGCGCCGTCCTTCTGTGCCTGCTTGACGGAGGAGTTCATGAATACCGTACAGCGTGAACCGAGGTCAACGGGAGCCTTCGCAAAAAGTCCCTCTTTCGCAAAATCGGCGATGTCAACACCGAGCGCACCTGCAAATGTCTGCAAAAACGAGCCGCAACCGGAGGAGCACGCTTCGTTCAGGAAAATATTGTCAATCGCGCCGTTTCTTATCTTGAAGCATTTTATGTCCTGTCCGCCGATGTCAATGATAAAATCAACAGCCGGCATGAATTTTTTCGCCGCGAAGAAGTGTGCCATTGTTTCAACGATACCAAAATCAACCGCAAAGGCATTTTTAACAATTTCCTCGCCGTAGCCGGTAACCGCCGAACCGACAATTTTTATCTCGGGATACTTTGCGTAAAAATCAATGAGAAATTCGCGTATGATCGGAACAGGATTGCCGTTGTTGGGACGGTAAAGCGAGCAGAGAATGTCGCCGTCCGCGCTCATTGCAACAACCTTTACCGTGGTCGAGCCGGCATCAACGCCTATGTATGCGTTTCCCTTATAGCTTTCTGGAGAGATGTATTCAACCTTGTCTTGCGCATGACGGGATGCAAACTCGTCAAATTCCTCCTGTGTCTTAAAAAGAGGAGGGCAAGAGAGGTAGCGTCCCTCTGTTTTATAGCCGGAGATGCGCTCAATTGCTTCGGCAAGAGTGGCAGTATTGCTTGCAAGCTCAGAGCCGTATGCCGCACCCATTGCAACGAAATAGAGCGAATTATCGGGACAGATGCCGGTGAGTCCGAGCGATTTGTCGAAAGCGTCACGAAGCCCGTCCATAAATGTCAGCGGTCCGCCGAGGTAAACGACGTTACCCTCAATCGGGCGTCCCTGTGCAAGTCCTGCGATGGTCTGATTGACAACTGCCATAAAGATACTTGCGGCAATGTCCTCTTTTTTTGCGCCCTGATTGATGAGCCGCTGGATGTCACTTTTTGCAAAAACTCCGCAGCGTGATGCGATTGTGTAAATTTTTTCACAGCCGTGGGAGCACTCGTTAAGCTCGTCGGGCGTTATTGCAAGAAGCGTCGCCATCTGGTCGATAAATGCGCCTGTACCGCCGGCACATGAGCCGTTCATACGGACCTCCATTGTGCCGTCAAGGTAGAGTATTTTTGCATCCTCACCGCCAAGCTCGATAACAACATCGGTTTCGGGAATGAGACGCTTCACAGCAAGACGTGTTGCATAAACCTCCTGAACGAAGCCGATACCGCACGATTCAGCCATGCCCATACCTGCCGAGCCGGAGATGGAAATAACCGCATCCGAAGCACCCGCAACCTCGTTGTTGAGTGTTTTAAGAAGTGCGGCGGTTGCCTCGGTGATCTGAGCAAAGTGGCGCTTATATGATTTATAGACAATGTTATTTTGGTCGTCGAGAACAACGCATTTGAGTGTCGTTGAGCCAACGTCAAGTCCGATTCTCATCAGATTCATTTCTCCTTGTCTGCGTAGTTTTTATACATACAATTGTAAGCAAAAATCGCAATAATACATTATATTATATCACATAATGTCTGTATGTGCAAGATATATAGTGTAAATATTTTTGTTTTTTGGAGTGTTACAGTCTATGCAGACAAGCTTTCGTTTCACCGAGGCACATAGTTCCTGCGCTCCAAGCAACTTAAAGCCTTCTCCGGTTGGAGATAGGTGTAACAGATGCAAACATCTGTGCGTAGCGAGACGGATGAGGTGTCAAAGCCTGAAGCGAGTCGTATGAGATCCCCTCTCCAAAAAGTGTACACATTTTTACAAATACTGTTCAATCTATTCATAAAATCGTGTTGACATTATCGTCGGCACGTTGTATAATAACATCATGCTAATAATTTTTGCGAGGTATCATAATGAAAAAAATCCCAAAAGCATCCCTGATTGCAGTCTTACTGCTTGCACTGTCACTTCTCACCGGCTGCGGCAAGGAAACCACAGAAATAATGGGCTTCAAGGAAATCTCCATAGACGGACACGCCTATGACCTTTTCGTTCCCGATGAATGGGTTCTCAACACTTCAACCGGCGTCACATCCGCACATGCCGCAAATGACAAATCGAGCATCTCGCTCACCGTTTATGACATAAAAGATGGTATTAATACTATCGACGCACTTTGGGAAAGCAACGAGCCGACGCTCAAATGCATTTTCCCCGATCTCGAGTATATATGTAACGGAGTGGAGACCAAGCTCGACGGCGTTATGGCAAAGGAATATATTTTCACAGGAACATTAGCAGGTGAATCGTACACCATCAGACAGATCATTGCACTTCACGATGGTTATTTTCACACCTTCACATACACCGCCCTTTCCGATAACTACGAAAGCCACAGCGAAGACATCAAGGCAATACTCGAGTATTTCACTTTCAATTGATAATGGATAAAATATATTTTGACAACTGCGCCACAACACCACTCTGCTCCGAAGCAAAAGAAGCTATGTGCTCGGCAATGAGCTTTTACGGCAATCCCTCCTCGCTTCACACGATGGGCGTTGAGGCGGAAAAGCTCGTTTCCGATTCGAGACGTGCCATTCTAACCTCTCTCGGCGTGAGGAATGTTACAAAGCTCACCGAAAAGCAGATCATCTTCACGGCAAGCGGCACGGAGGCTGATAATCTTGCGCTGCTCGGAACTATGTCGGCAAAGGGATACAACCGAAAAAAAATCATCATTTCCGACAGCGAACATCCCGCAATAATGGAGCCTGCCGCATTTCTTGAGCGCAACGAATTTAATGTCGTGCGAATCCCGACAGTCGGCGGTGAGCCCGATTATGACATGATTGCACGCGCGGTTGACAAGGACACTGTTCTCGTCAGCTTCATGCTTGTAAATAACGAAACAGGCGCGGTTTATGATATCAAACGAATATCAGACATTGCAAAGCGTGTCAATCCCGATATCCTCGTTCATACAGACTGTGTTCAGGGTTACATGAACATCCCGTTCACTGAACGCTCACTCGGCGCGGACATGATCTCACTCAGTGCACATAAAATCGGCGGACCAAAGGGTGTCGGTGCTCTTTATGTCACTGCCGATATGTTAAAAAAACGCCGCATCGTTCCGATAATTTACGGAGGCGGTCAGGAATCGGGTATGCGCTCGGGAACAGAGAATCTTCTTGGAATCGTCGGCTTCGGCGCGGCGGTTAAAAGTGTTTCACTAATGCGCGATGTTTACTCGAGAAATAAGGCAAGCCTGCGCGAATATATGATTGAGCGGCTTTGTGACGAGACGCGGTTTGCAGGAGTGAGACTCAATATTCCGAAAAGAAGTGCGCCGCACGTGCTCAGTGTAACGCTCCCGAATATCAAGAGCGAAACCATGCTCCACCGGCTCTCGCTTGATGGAATTTTCGTTTCAAGCGGCTCTGCCTGCTCGTCAAATACGGGGCATAAAAGTCACGTTCTGCGTGCGTTTGGTCTTTCAGAGCGTGAGGCGGACTGCACGGTTCGTATCAGCCTCGGTTCGCAGAATACACTCGGTGAGGTTGAAAAATTTCTCACATCCTTTGAAGCGGCACTTAAAACGCTCGTCAGAATATAAATTTTTAAGGAAGACAGACAAAATGGAAGTATTTGAATATGTAAAATCGGTCTGCACTGCGGCAAACGGCGCAAAATCTGCGCTTGCAGGTGCGTCCGCAAAAAAGAAAAACGCAGTTCTTGCGCGTATCGCCGAGCTGCTTCGTCTCGATGGTGGCACTATAATCGCGGCAAACGAGCGCGACCTTGCAAATGCAGGTGCAAACGGTGTACCCGTCCCCATGCTTGACCGTCTGAAGCTCGACAAAAAGCGTATTGACGGTATTGCAGACAGTCTTGGTGAGCTTATTATGCTTGAAGATCCGATCGGCTCAGGAACACGGATAACACGTCCAAACGGGCTTATAATCGAGCATATCCGTGTGCCGCTCGGTGTTGCGGCAATAATATACGAGGCACGCCCGAATGTGACCGTTGACGCGGCGGCACTCTGTATCAAAACGGGTAACGCCTGTGTTCTTCGCGGAGGCAAGGAAGCCATTGAAACCAACCGTGTTCTCGTTTCTCTTATGAGACGTGCACTTGCCGACACCGGTTTGCCTGAGGATGCGATTTGTCTCATTGACAATACCACACGTGAAGGCTCGACGGCACTCATGAAAATGCGCGGTCTCATTGATTTGCTTGTACCTCGCGGCGGCGCGGGACTTATCCGCAGTGTCGTTGACAATGCAACCGTGCCCGTCATCGAAACGGGAGCAGGAAACTGTCACATTTACATTGACAAAACGGCGGATCACGAGCTTGGCGTGAAGGTTGCGATAAATGCGAAAATGTCACGTCCGTCCGTCTGCAATGCGATTGAGACAATGCTTATACACGAAGACGAAGCGGAGGAGTTTCTTCCGAAGTTCATCGCGGCACTTGATGGTAAAACGCTCGAAATACGCGGATGTGAGAAAACACGTGCCATTATAGATTGTGCGGCGGCGACAGATGAGGACTATGCAACAGAATACGACGACTACATACTAGCAGTAAAGATTGTTTCGGGAATTGACGAGGCAATCGCGCACATAAACAAGTACAACACAGGTCACAGCGAGGCTATAATCACGCGCGACATGGCAAATGCGGCAAGATTCCGTTCAGAGATTGATGCGGCAGCGGTTTACGTTAACGCATCGACACGCTTCACCGACGGCGGCGAATTTGGTTTCGGAGCAGAGCTTGGCATATCGACGCAGAAGCTTCATGCACGCGGTCCGATGGGACTTGCTGCTCTCACCACCGGCAAATATCTCATAACCGGTGAGGGACAGGTGAGATAAAACAATATGGGAACTGTTTTTGATGACAGCTCCCTTTTTTGTTTATTCCATTTCAATATTCAACTGCACTAACGTGTCATCTGACAGAATACTGTCAAGATTGTACATGATAAGCACCTTGTCAGCTCCCGATTCGGCTATGACATCGGACACGGATTTCTCCGTAAAGTATCGCAAATCGAGAATGTCAAGATCGAAATGCATAGCTAAAAACGGCGCAAGCGAATGACCGAAGCTATCCTTTATAAGAACGAGCGTTTCACGGTCCTCGCCGTTAGGTGCGGTGATACGGACTCTGCCGCTGTTTCCGCCGATAAATGAACTGTATTTGTCCTTTTTCTCGAGATATGACCGATCGTAAAAGCCGGCGAAGGAGGTTTCACTATCAATAATTTCGGTTACAAACGCTTCATCGCCCGGGAAACGGAAAAACTCAATCGTGTCGGGGTTTATCCATTTCATTCCCGCCTTTGACCAGGTCGTTCCAAAAAATTCCTCGCTGGCAGCCTCACGCGTGAAATATTCAAGCGGATACGGCTCGATTCCGTATGATTCGATTATTTCGACGTATGCATAGTAAGCGCCGAGGGTTGTCCAGTGGTGATCGGTGCGGTAATATACATATTCACCCTCATCGGCACGCAAACGAAGCGGCTCTAAAAGGTTGATCTGCACAGCTCCGTCAAGACCATTCGTAACCCCGGCAAACGCAGCATCCGAAATCTCTCTCGCCGGGTAACGCTCCGGCATATACCGAAAAAGTACATCTTGTGACCGTCCTGCAATCGCAACACGCAGTTGAGCCTCGTTTGAATCGACAAATTCCTTTATCGCATCGAGATTTTTGTTAGCCTTGGTGAAATCGGTATAGTCACTTTTTGAGATGATATAACCGTCGCTTCCGATTATGACATTGTTATTTTCCCCTTTACCGAGCAGAGTCTCCGCCGCCGCCTTTACGTCGATGAATAAGCTTCGAAGCGGCATCTGATCTGCACAGTATTTCGAGATTTTCTCTGCAAATTTACCGTTAGTCACCGTTTCAAGGCTGAAGCCCGGAAAGGTCTGCAGTGCACGGTTTTCGTCCTCGGAAAAGGTTTTGTCCGGCGCGAGTATCATTGACACCGCAAAGCCGTATATTATAACAAGAAGCCCTGCCACACTGATTATATCGGACAGGCGGTAATGCTTTTTATTCATTTTTACCTCCCATCAGAATCTATAGTATAAGAACGGATTATAAGATGAATTTACGAGATAAGCAAGCGACAAAAGCACCGCAAAAATGCCGACGACCGACATCACACCGCGGACTGCCGACGACCGCTCTGTAAGACGCACATATATCTTCTTCGGAAGCGGAGTTGCCGCAAGGACGAGTATCGCAATAAAGGCAAGGTTTCTGAAAAGATTGTAAATGTCAAGTCCGCTTGCAAAGGTGAGTGTTCCGACACCGAACATATTGCTAAGGTAGACTGTGCCTGCCGAGAGATCCTCGAAAACGAAGAGAAGCCAGCCGAAAAGCACGAAAAAGAGCGTGTAAATATGCGAAACAAACGCCGGTGCTTTTTCAAGCTTTTTAAGAAGAAAGAGCTTTTCGAGCATCAAGAGGGCAAAATAGTAAAGTCCCCAAATGATATAGTTCCAGCTTGCGCCGTGCCAGAAGCCTGTTAAGAACCAAACGATGAAAATGTTACGTATCTGCTTTAATTTTGAGCAACGGTTGCCGCCAAGAGGAATATAGACGTAATCGCGGAACCAGACTCCGAGCGAAATATGCCATCTGCGCCAGAACTCGGTGATGCTCTTTGAAATGTACGGATAGTTGAAGTTTTCCATAAAGCGGAAACCGATCATTTTTCCAAGACCTATTGCCATATCGGAGTAACCCGAGAAATCGAAATATATCTGAAACGAGAAGAAAAACATGCCCATCCATGAGCCGAGACCGGTATGCTCGTCCACGGGTACTGCGCGAAAATATTCCCAAAGCATACCTGCCGTGTTCGCAAGGAGCACCTTTTTGGAAAGACCTGCGATGAAGGTGCGTGTTCCCTCGGCAAAAAGCGGGATGGAATGTTCACGGCTTGTGAGCTGGTCGTCAACGTCCTTATATCTGACTATCGGACCTGCGATAAGCTGCGGATAGAGTGTTACATAAGCGCCAAATGAAGCAATACTTTTCTGCGCCGCGGTGTCCATGCGGTAAACGTCGATGACGTATGAAAGAGCTTGGAAGGTATAGAACGAAATACCGATGGGCAGCTCAAGATTTTGGAGCGGAGATAGGAAATCAAGCCCGGGAATGAGCCGGAGATTTGAAACGAAGAAATTGTAATATTTAAAAAAGCCGAGTATTGCGAGATTTATGATAACCGCCGCAGTGAGCGCGATTTTTGCGCCTTTTATGTTGTCCCGTTTTCGCTGTTTTTCAACCGTCATACCAAAGATATAATCGATAACGATGGTGAATATCATCAAAAAGACATACAGCGGCTCACCCCAGCCGTAAAAGACGAGGCTGACGGCAAGCAGTACAATATTACGCGCACGAAGCGGCACTGCGAAATATATTAAAAGCGTAACGCTCAGATAAAAAAGCAAAAATTCGAGGCTTGAAAATACCATATCGAAGTTACCTTTCATGCAGAGTATGATAATTAAATATTATACTATAAATATGCACTCAAAGCAAGGAGGGTTATGAAAACAGACTGTAAATTTTATTCACGGGTATAAAAAATCTGCGCCGTTAGCTTGACGCAGACCTTTGATTTTTATTTTTTTCAATTGGAATTGTTATCCCAGCTTGAGAAGCTTCCCGTGTTGTTCATCGGTGAAACGTAAGGAGTCTCCGAGGTGGGGTATGAGGTGTTCATTGTATTTGTAGTGTTCATAGTGTTGATGAGACAGGGCTGTGGTGCATATCCGGTGGGTGCTCCAAGGTCGTTATTTATCGCCATAGGTGATGTCAAAAGCTCCATCATGCTGTTTCTGTATCTAAAGATAATTATACCAAATAAAACAGTCGCCACAACCGAACAGAGCGAAGCCAAAACATTCAGCAACGCTGTGGTGGTAAAGATTAGCATAAGACCGGCAAAGCTGCAAGCAACACCGATAAAGCTGCAAGCTGCACCGATAAAGCAGAGCACGCCAACATAGCACGACACATTCATGTCGCCGT
>JAZNFB010000389.1:0-8119 GCA_045588895.1 Candidatus Flemingiibacterium sp. | reverse complement strand
ATTTGCGGACGATTACGGCATTGACGGTGCATGGATCGACGGTGACTGCTGGGCTGTTCAGCGTGACTACTCAGATCGTGCAAAGGCGGTGCTTGGTGAAAATCTTACTCCGATTGAACATAATCTTGCAATGCGAGATGCATTCTTTAAATATGTTCAGACATACGTAGACGCAATACATAAGCATTCACCGGGCTTCAAAATAACAAGCAATTGGCTTTATACAGTGACCACGCCTGATGAGCCGAGCGTTGATATCGATTTTATTTCGGGCGATCTTTCTCCGCAGGACAGTGTTCACGATGTGCGTGTTGCCTCTCGCTGTACGGCACTTCGCGGTAAGCCCTGGGACCTTATGTCATGGGGGTTTGAATGGTCACATTTCATCGATAAGCCGGCAATTCAGCTTATGCAGGAGGCGGCAGGTGTGCTTGCACTCGGCGGCGGCTTCCAGGTTTACATAACCCAGAACAAGGACGGAAGCGCAAGACGTGCAAATACTGACCGTGTTGCAAAGGTTGCCGAATTTGTCCGTGCTCGTGAAATGCTTTTCGAAAAGAAGCCCCTTGCACAGGTTGGTGTGCTTTTCTCGGAATACGGATATTATCACTGCAGAGAAAAGGACGGTTGCCCGTTTGCTTCCGGCGACACAAGACCGCCTATGGCAGGTACTATCCATGCAGCACTTGATGCGCAGTATACCGTGAATGTGCTTTGCGATTACCAGGCTGACCGTTTTGATGAGCACAAAATAATGCTTGTTCCCGAATGGGATGATGTTGGCGATGATATGAGAAGAAAGCTGCTTGCATATGCAGAACGCGGCGGAAATCTCGTGCTTCTCGGTGCTAAGGCGTGCCGTTCTTTTGGCGATATGATCGGAACAAAGTTCGGCGAGACTGCAAGCTTTGCCGGCGCGTATATTCTTGGCGATGACGGCTGCTTTGCGGCAATTAACAATGAGCTTGGCAAGGTGAAAATTGATGTTATCGACCTTACAAGCGGAGAAGAAAAGCTATACAGCAATGCCGATCTGCGCGACGAATTACTTCCTGCCTATCGCATTGATGACTATGGCAAGGGTAAGATCGCATATGTTCCGTTTGATTTCGGATATCACTATAGTGTCGGCAGGAGCTATAACGTCAGAAATTATCTTAAAAAGATACTGACAAAGCTTGATGCTCCCATTATTGAACTTAACCGCACGAATATTGACCTTACAATGCAGAAATCTGACGACGCTCTTATTGTAAATCTTCTCAATATGCAGCAGGGAAGACATTCGCTTACGTATCTCGTTTACGATGAGATTCCCGAGGTTTATAATGTGACAGTCAAGGTCAAGGGCAAATTCACGGACGTTACCATGCCGCTTGGCGAAAAGTTCACGTATGAGCTGACCGATGACGGTGCTGTTGTGAATATTGAGAGACTTGATATTCACAGTATTATTCTTCTGAAAAAATAGTATAAAAGAGCCGTTACACTTGGCACTTAAGCGGACGGCTCTGCTTGTGTGTCTGATAGCATTCAAGCTGTCACCCCTCTCATTTTCTGATGCTTTTATTAAAAAATCCCGGATTTAAAATGTCAGTGTTATTTGGTAACTTTGAAAAATAATCTATTTTAAATCTTGAAATTATATTAATGAGAGGGTTGACATGATATAATGGCAAATAGGGCATGAATTTGCAGAGAAATTTTTATGATTGAATATGCATTTGTTATTGTCTCGACATTTGTTTTCAAAGAAAGAATTACCAAAAACGAATGGATATCAATTGCATGAGCTTTTGACATTCCTGTTTGCTTTTTTATGAAAAGAAAGGGTTAACATGAAAATCGAAAATTTCATCGATCAAAAAGATGAACTTGGCGTTTCCGGCTTATTTTTTGCAACCGGCGATTTCGGCATAATTGACGGCGACAAAAAATACGATTCCACCGTGATTGACGGCAAGTGCATATATACATACAAAAACGAAAAAATCCGCCTTAGTGCTGAATTTTCCGAATATAAAAATGGTGTTGTCATCCGCCGTGACAGCTTTGAAAATCTCACAGGCGAGCCGATTACCGTAACAAAGCTTTCAAGCCGTTTTCGCATGGACGGCGATGCTTATGAGGTTTATACGCAGTTTAACGGTTGGCAGCACGAAAGTGAGGGCGCATGGCAGCCGCTTGTGACGCAGGTTACCGCCGAATCGCAGGGAATACGAACCTGTGAGGGTGCGACGCCGCTTATGGCACTTCACAATCTACACTCAAATGTAACGACGGTGTTCCATCTTATCCCGAATGCACAATGGAAAATGAACGTGCGCAAGTATCCCGTTTCGGATAAGGAGTTGGTTGTTTTAGAGACCGGATTTGTCGATGACGGGATGCATCTTGATGTCTTGCCCAGTGAGAGGATTGAGCTGCCGACAGTTATTTTCTTTATGGCAAAAAACCGTAATGACCTTGATATGTATAAGCTCCATACGGTTTATAATGAGCTTTATCCCCGTCGCTGTATGCCGGTTTTATATAATTCGTGGCTTTACTGCTTTGATAATCTCGATACGGATGGACTTTACCGCCAGGTTGACACGGCATCTGAGCTTGGAATTGAAGCGTTCATGATCGATGCAGGATGGTTTGGAGGCGAATCGTGGTTTGATACGGTTGGCGACTGGGTGGAAAAACCCGATGCGCTTGCAAAGGGCGGACTCTCGGCTCTTTCGGAATACATACGCAAAAAGGGCATGATCTTTGGCTTATGGTTTGAGCCGGAGCGTGCGGCACTGACCACAAATGCCATAAAGGAGCATCCCGATTATTATATTGGGGGAAGTTTTCTTGACTTTGCTAATCCCGATGCACGTGACTATATATTTGAAGTGGTTTCGTCACAGATCGATAAATACAAAATCGGTTGGGTGAAGTTTGACTTCAATGCAACGATTCCGCATGATCCTTCGGGCAATTCGTTTTACCGATATATGCAGGGACAGCGTATTTTTATAGAGCGTCTGCGCGAAAAGTATCCGGATTTGTACCTCACGAACTGTGCAAGCGGCGGTATGCGTTTGGAGCTTGGACAGGCGGGTCTTTACGACAGTTGCTGGCCATCGGATAACGAAAGTATGCTTGATGAGCTGACCATTATAAAAAACACACTCAAGCGTCTGCCGTCATCATATATTGAGCGTTGGAGCGTTCTTAAGTGGTGTGACGGATTCCCGTGGTATTCTCATAATGAGGATCATGGTTATCTCTTGACCTGCCACGGTGCAACGTGGGGAAATGTTGAAATTGTCAGCGACGCTCATTTGCTTGGCTATATGACGGGCGGCCCTATTGGATTCTCGTGTGATATTGCGTCATTTCCCGGGGAATATAAGGAGAAATTCAAGGCACATATTGCAAGCTTCAAAGAGGACAGAGCATTTTATATGAATGCACGAACACATCTGATTGCAGATTCTCCGAGCATCATCGCAATCGAATATTCCGACAACGATTATTCACGCTGTATCATCAAGGTCTTCACAAAGCAAACGCACGCCGCAGAGCTGACGATTTATCCTGTTCTTGACACAGCCTCGGTTTATCGCTTCGGTGAAACGGAGTATAGCGATGCGGCACTTGCAGAGGACGGAATCCGGATAGGCGGACTCAAGCATAACGACTGCGTAACGCTTGAGCTTGTTAAGATATAAATTTAAGGGAGGAGTAAAATCCTTCCTTGTTTTTTGCCGAAAAGATGATTCAAATATCCTATAAATTGAGCAAAAGAGCATATAAATATAAATAATCGCGTGGTATAATATAAGCATCCATGAACTGTCAGTGGGTAATACACATTTTTTATGTGGTCAACATACCATGTTTACAAATGAAATTTTACTTACCATTTCGCTTGTCGCAATGCTTTCAGGTAATATCACAAATAAATTTTACGCCGAAAAGGCACCAAAACAAATGAGCAGTGTCTATTCCTTCAGTGCCATATACTGCTTTGTTGCTACGATAATAATTGCGTTTTGGGGCGGTATTGAGACGGTTTCCGTGTTCACGCTTGTTATGGGTGTTATCTTCGGCACTGTGACATCCGTATTCAATATTATACGTTTGAAGGCACTTCAAATCGGACCGGTATCTTATACGACCGTAATCTCATCGTCTTCAACGGTAATTACGGCTGTTTCAGGCGTTTTCTTCGGCGAAACCATTCGTGCCACACAGTATATCGGTATCGGATTTTTGATTATCAGTTTTGTGCTTGCGGTTGAGAAAAAGAACGATGAGAAAAAGGCTTCGCTTAAATGGTTTATTTTTACTCTGTGTTGCTTTGCGTTTCAGGGAACTATCGGAATACTTCAAAAGGTTCATCAAAGCTCTCAATATAAGGATGAGCTTAACACATTCCTTGTTATAGCATTCAGTGTTTCATGTCTGTTTTCGCTTGTTTTGACACTAATGGCACATCACAGGGAAAATGTCACTGCGCCGGAAGGGTATGAGCCGAAAAAACTCACTCCCGGATTGATTGGTATCATTGCTTTATACGGACTTTTCGCTGCGACCCAGAATAAACTGAATCTTTACCTTTCGGGAGCAATGGACAGTGCTGTTTTCTTCCCGATCGTAAATGGTGGTTCGCTTATACTGACAACGCTTGCGGCGGTGATATTATTCCGCGAAAGGCTTACGAAACGACAGTGGATCGGTATTGCTGCCGGAATTGTCTCGGTGCTGTTCATTTGCATCAAATTTTGATTTTTGAATAAATAAAAGAGCTGTCTGCATTTTTTGTTTTGGTGCGGACAGCTTTGTTGTTTTTTTGACACTGAAATGTCTTGATTTAGTGTGATTTTGTCTTGCCTCGATATCTCTTGGTTTGATATAATTAATGTGTAACAGTATCCGAAAATTTCACTTTAAATGCTTGCGGTACTGCGAGGGCATTTCACCTGTGTGCTTTTTAAAGAAGACAGAGAAATAGTTCGGCGAGGAAAAATTCATCGTATATGCGATTTCCAAAACCGACATATCGCTTTTTAACAGCCCTATTGCGTGCTGAATCCGCAGATTTGCATAATATCCCATCGGGCTTATCGATGTATATTTTTTGAAAAGCAGCTTGATATAGCTGACACTGATATTACAAAGCCCTGCAAACTGCGGCAGCGTCAGATTTTCGCAGACGTTATCAGCCATAACAGAGGCGACCTTACGGTATTCGATTGCGGTTTGCGAAAGAGAGAGCTGCTCCTCAGAGTTTTTATTTGCAAGTCGGATCAGTAGTGCGGAAAGGCGGTCGGCGATTTCCTGTCCGGAATAATCGTTTTTCGGTCCATTTTGTCTGAAAATGCGTATACGGTCAAATATTTCGGTAAGCTCTCTGCTGTATTTCTCATTCAAGGCGAAGATTCCGTTTGTCAGTTCATGCGGGAGGTCTCCGTCAGCAATAAAGCTGAAAATACGAACAGAGGATTTTGTTATGCTTCGGATGCTGTGAAATTCCATTGGCGCATGGACGATGAGGTCGCTTTCATTAAGTCTGTAAACTCTTTCGTCCTCGGTACATTCAACGGAGCCCTTTTGAACAAATACGATTTCCCAAGGCATATGGTATTCGCCAACATATGCATATTTGTCGTCCCAATCAAATTCGTACGCCGAATAAAATCCGGTTATCTGAAAACGTTTTTCAGTGTATGCGGTTCCTTGAAGGTATCCTTCATGGCTTATCATAAAAATCTCACCTCTTGCTACTGTCTAAAAACACAGATTTTGTGTCTTATTACACATTGTCTTATGGAATTGAATGTGATATAATAATTATACACAACTATTTGTGTAAAGTCAACACTTTTTTGAAGAAAGCAACTAATAAGGAGAGAACACCCAATGAAAGACAAAGTAAGAATCGGTTACATTGGTCTCGGTAAACGTGGATATGCCGTGCTTGAGAAGAATTTTGCACTGATGGAGGATGTTGAGGTTGCAGCCATTTCCGACCTTTCGGACGAGCGACTTTCGAGAATGCAGACCTTTCTTCGCGAAAACACATCGCACGATCCTTATTTAACCAAGGATTATCGCGATATTTTAAACGATCCGACAATTGATGCGATCGTTATCATGATCGGCTGGAGCGGCAGACCGAAAATTGCAATGGAGACTATGCGTGCAGGAAAGTACGCCGCCGTTGAGGTTGGTTGTGCAGATACGCTTGATGAATGCTTCGAGCTTGTCAAGACCTATGAGGAAACCGGCGTTCCCGTCATGATGCTCGAAAACTGCTGTTACGGCAGACGTGAGATGATGGTTCTGAACCTCGTTAAAAAAGGACTCCTCGGCGAGGTAGTTCACTGCTCGGGCGGTTATCATCACAACATTAACGAGGAGGATATTTACTGTAACTTTGAGAATATCGATATTCCTCATTACCGTCTCGGTCAGTACATAAACAAAAACCGTGAAAATTACCCCACCCACGAGCTTGGCCCGCTTTCCAAGGTGCTTTCGATCAACCGCGGAAACCGCATGGTAAGCCTTTCTTCGTTTGCAAGTAAGAGCCGCGGACTCAAGGAATATGCAGTCAACCGTTTCGGTGCAGACAGCAAGTGGGGAAAGATAGATTATAAGCAGGGTGATATTGTTACAACCGTGATCACCTGTGCCGGCGGAGAGACCGTTGTTCTCACGCTTGACACAAATCTCCCACGTTCTCATTACAGCCGCGGTTTCAGTGTTCGCGGAACAAAGGGCATGACAAACGAGGACAGAATGTCTGTTTACTTTGACGGTCAGAGTGAGGATTCCTTCAAGAATGAGGATGAGATATATGAAAAATATGACCATCCTCTCCATGCCGAGTATGTTAAGGCAGGCGTCAAGGAGGGTCATGGCGGTATGGACTGGCTTGTTTGCAGAGCGTTCATCGAGAGCGTGAAAAACGGTACCAACACACCGATCGATGCGTATGATACCGCTGCTTGGATGGCTGTCGGTCCGCTTTCCGAAATGTCTATAAACAAGGGCGGTGCTCCCATGGAGTTCCCCGATTTCACAAACGGTAAATGGCAGAACCGTGAGCCGGTTGTTAAATGTAAATACTGTCTTGACGAGATATGTGAGGACAAATCGGTTTCGGTTGTTTAACTTCACTTAAATCTTTGCTTATATTTAAAGGGCGTTTCTCCGAAGGTTTTTTTGAAAAGACGGATGAAATGTGAGCAATCCGAAAAGCCGAGGCTCATGCATACGTCGGTTACGGTTTGTCCCCCCGCAAGAAGCTCCGAGGCGTGTGCGAGACGTTTCGATTCGATATATTTCTTGGCTGAAACGTGCATATGCCGTCTGAACATACGGTTAAGCGTTGCGGGACTTACGAAGAATTTTTCGTGAATATCGTTTACGAAGTGTATGTCTGCGAAGTTTTCGTCTATGTAATCGAGTATTTTCTGAAATGATTCGGGAATCTGTGACGGTGTTATAGATTTTGTGCCTTTCTTGTCAAGAAGCAATAGCACCTGCATCAAAAGCGACGCCTTTTCAAGCTCACTTCGGTTTTCACTGCAAGCCGACGCAAGGGATGTTAACAGCCCTTTGAGATTTGCCGAATCAACGTCGTTGAAGCTGAAAAGCGGACTGTGATCGTGAGTTTTACTGAAAGATAAAAGCGGTGAATCCTCGGGGCAGTCGATCCAAAGGCAGATATATTCATGTGTTCTCGTTTGATTGTAAATGCACATATGTATGTCATTTGCTCTCGAAACGATAACGTCTCCGTGCTTTACGGGATAAATATTGCTGTTCACGAGAAATGATACATCGCTTGATATATTAAAAAATATTTCAAGATAGCCGTGAATATGCAGCTGCTCGACTGAGGTGTTGTCCGGTATTACAAACTCTGATCTGTAAACTATACCAAATCGGATGTCCTTGAGAATTGTAAGTTCTTGGTTCAGGTTCGGAATGTATTTTGGATTATACATGACTCCCTCCAAAGTGAGTGAAATTTCATATGAAACACAAAAACTGCGCAAAAATATGAAAAACGTATTTGTCATTATACTATCACAACTCGGACGTATTGTCAAGCATTAAAAACGACACA
>JAZNFB010000388.1:0-7653 GCA_045588895.1 Candidatus Flemingiibacterium sp. | reverse complement strand
TAAAAAATATGCCCATTCGGCGATTTCCTCGGGAGTTGCCCACCGTTTAAGCGGTGTTTCGTCCATGATCTGTGCCCAAAGCTCGAGATCACTTATAACACATTCGTTGAGAGGTGTCAGCACGCCGCCGGGATCAAGACTGTTGCAGGTTGCACCGAATTTTGCCACACGCATTGCAACATTTTTTGTATAAGCGAGAACTCCGCCCTTGCTTGCACAGTATTCGGGAAACTCAGCGCCCGTGTGTGCACTTGCAGAGCCGATGTTCAGAATGGACTTTATGCTTTTCTGCACGCCGTAACGCTCGGTGATGTATATGAGCGATTTCAGATTTACATCGATATCATCCTCATTCTGCACACCTGCATTGTTTATGAGAATGTTAACGTCCTGCACGTCGGGAAGCTTCTCACGGTCTCTGACGTCGCAGATGTAATGGGCATACTGTTCATGACCGATGCTTTTATTCTGTCTGTCAATTCCGATAACGCTGTGACCGTTTGACAAAAACAGCTCGGCGATGGCTTTTCCGATGCCCTGAGAGCTTCCGGTTATCAATACCTTCATTTCAGATTCTCACTTTCAATATATTCAAGATACTCTTTTCCGATATTGTTTTTTTTCCATTTTTTCACAACTCGGTAACCGATGGGAGAGAAAACGATCTCCATAATAAGCTCGGCAACAGCTCCCGTCAGCGCACAGGTTGCACATTGAAGCACCGTCCAGTGAAATCCGTCCCAGAAGATGGGAGCAAAGCCGACAAAAACGATGAGAGAAAAGATAAAGTTATCAAAAAACTGACCGAGGAAGGTTGAAATATAAGAGCGCATGGCGTATGCAAGCCTTCCGTCCGGATTTTTTCTGAACGCCTTGCCGATCATGAAATTGAGCATATTATTAATTAGTGCCGAGGAAAGAAACGCAACCGTGCTTCCAAGGAGGATGAACCATGTGCCGCCGAAAATTTCGTTAAAAGCTGTGTAATCACTTGCATTTGACGGGATGATGCTTGCGACGAAAAAGATAAGACAGGTTAAAAGATTTATCGCCGCGGCAAGGACGGAAATACGGTTTGATGCCTTTGGACCGAAATGCTTTGTTATGATGTCCATGCACATAAATGAAAGCCATGAAATGAGTATTCCGCCATCAAGTGCGATCCAGTCGAGTTTGAGCAGGGTTTTATTTGCAAGCAGGTTCATCGAAACAACGCTGATGACAAAGAGCGTCATAACCGTTGCCGGGATATTTCTCTGCAGGATAGACATCCGCTGTTTTTCTTTTTTAAACCATGTTTTTATTTTTGTCATTTCAAAATTGCCTTTTGTTTATTCTTGTATTAATAATTTATTGTATCATGCGGCGTCGGTTTTGTCAATAGAAAACAGGATAAACGGTTAGATTCGAAAGATTGAAAATCACGTGAAAAGCTCGAAGAATTTACACAAAAACCATAGACAAATCGGGAAAAGCATGATATAATATGTCCGTAGACCCTAAAAACATCTTTGAAAGGACGTTTAAATAAATGATAACAGAGCTTAATGAAATCCACCGTAAATCCGCGTTTATATGCGATATGGACGGTGTTATATACCACGGAAACCGTTTGCTTCCGGGAGTTGACGAGTTTGTGAAGTGGCTTTCCGACAATGATAAGGACTTCCTTTTCTTAACAAATTCCAGTGAACGTGCACCCCGTGAGCTTGCGCAAAAGCTCGGCAGAATGGGACTCAACATAACCGAGGATCATTTCTACACCAGCGCACTTGCAACAGCATCCTTCTTAGCATCACAGTGCCCCGGCGGAAGCGTTTACGTTATTGGTGAGCCGGGACTTGTAAATGCGCTTTACGATGTCGGTTTTTCCA
The DNA here is from genome assembly GCA_045588895.1 of Candidatus Flemingiibacterium sp. Classification (GTDB taxonomy): domain Bacteria; phylum Bacillota; class Clostridia; order Oscillospirales; family CAG-272; genus Flemingiibacterium. The sequence goes on along the minus strand of JAZNFB010000388.1, from coordinate 5,779 downwards.
TGAACGATTATAATCCGGATTATGTTGTTTTCGGTGAAACCCGTTCACTTTCATATGAAAAGATCGAGCGTGCGGTTGACCTCGTTTTAAAGGGCGCGAAGCTTATCGGAACAAATCCGGACGTTACAGCACCCGGTGAGCGCGGTATAATTCCTGCTTGCTTGGCACTTATCTCGCCCATTGAGCTTGCAACCTCAAGAAAAGCTTACTATGTTGGTAAACCGAATCCGCTCATGATGCGTCACGCACTCAAAAAGCTTGGTGCGGACCGTGCTGATGCGGCAATCATCGGAGACAGAATGGATACCGATATTATCGCAGGTATAGAATCCGAGCTTGACACAGTTCTCGTCCTTTCGGGCGTTACGAGCCTTCAAACTCTGCAGAATTTCCCATACCGTCCGAGATACATTCTGAACGGCGTCGGTGACCTTTCAAAGGATAGGGTTGAGATAGGCGAATAAAAAATTTATGGTGGTATTCCCATTTTCGAGAGTACCACCGTTTTTTTATTTATTTTGAGTGTTTGCGGCAGTTCGCTTGTAAACTATCAGCGCAATCACGACGGCACATATGCCTGATATAGCCTTCGCCGCAAGCATAGGAGCTATGTATGCTTCGTCATAGGTCAGCGTGAACGCAAGATGGTCACCGAGCAGACAGCCTGCAGGAACAATGAAGGCTGCATTTAACATAATGCCTTTTTTGTCCATGTCCCGGTTCATCATTTCGAAAACAGGCGGAGCTGTGACAATAATTGAAAGAAATCCTGCCGATGCCATGCTTCCGACTCCCATTTTTTCAGAAAGCTTTTCGAGCGGCTTCTTGAATATGCGTGAAAAAACATACATAAGAGGGAACGCGCCTGCAAGTATAACCGAAATGCTGAAGCAGATCATAACGGCATTTTCAATCGGTGCAATACCCTTGATGATTTGTTCTCCTACAAGGAAGTTTACGATTCCGAGCATCAGTCCGATAATAAGGGCGATTGTGATAAGACGACCGAAAACCGAGAATATCTTAACGCATACCTTCGGGCAGAACCAAAGTCCGAGCGCGATTATTGCCGCAAAAATTATCAGCGGAAGCATATTTAAAATAAGTGACATTATCGGAATACGGCAGATAAGTCCACCGACAAAGCATCCGACCGGGATCGCAACCGTGCCGCAGAGAAGTCCGAGGAAAAGCTCACTGTGGTGTTCCTTTTTAACAACTCCGATCGAAAAGGGAATATAGAACGAGATAAGTCCGCCCATCATCGAGGAAACAACATAAGCATTAAAGCCGCCGATTGCTGTATCCTTGGCTGCCTTGACGGATAATTCTGCGCCGCCCATGTCGTTTGCAAAGAGGGATGCCGTGATTATTGACGGATCGATGTGAAGTATATTGTAAAACTTATTGAAAAGAGGTTCGAGCAGGCTTGCGATAAGCGGAGATATAACGATTATACCAATCATTGAGAGAGCAAGCGTTCCGAGCAGGGTGAAGCCTTTCTCAAACTCCTTGCCTATTCCGAGACGGTTCCCGAAAAGATAGTCAACTGCGCCGAATATGGCGAAGATCAGCATTATTAACGAGAGTGTGTTCATTTAAGTTTTGCCGTGCCTTTCATTAATACGGTTTATTGCCTATGATATATACACCAGAGTCTTTTAAAACTCCATGCAGATATTATACCAAACAAGGGTTGAATTGTCAATATAAATATCACCAAATTTCTCTGTGTGCGCATATTTTTTGTGAGCTTTAAATAGAATGATACCGTACAATCAAAAAACGGAGGACAGAACAATGACGGAAGCATATTACACAGAGGGAACATTACTTAACACCGAGAAAAACCGAGAGTATATATCAAGCCTTGAGGGACTTGAAAGAGCGATGCATGAAGGACGTATACTTGAAGCTGTCGCCGTAAGGGCAAACGGTGCACAAACGCTGACAGTCGAGCTTGGCGAATTATACGGTACAATCGAAAAAGACGAGGTTCAGCTTACAAACGGTGAGGCAGTCAAGGATATTGCGGTTATAACGAGAGTTGGAAAGCCGGTCTGCTTTAAGGTTGCGGGCATTGAGCGCAGGCGAGTTGGTGAACCGATAATAACGCTTTCACGCCGTGCGGCACAGCTTGAGTGTGCAGAAAATTATCTTGGAAAGCTTTTACCGGGCGATGTTATTGATGCAAAGGTGACGCATCTTGAGCATTTTGGCGCTTTTGTTGATATCGGCTGCGGTATCATTTCACTTTTGTCGATTGACTGTATGTCTGTTTCGCGTATAACACATCCGGCTGATCGTTTATCTGTCGGCTCCCAAATAAGCGTTATTGTTCGTGCGATTGATAGGGACAGCACGGGACTACCCACACGGTTATTTGTAACTCGCCGTGAGCTGCTCGGCACATGGGAAGAAAATGCCGCACTCTTTTCGGTTGGACAGACGGTGACCGGAATAGTACGAAGCGTTGAGCCGTATGGTATCTTTGTTGAGCTTACGCCGAATTTAGCCGGACTTGCCGAATACCGGGACGATGTTTCTGTCGGTCAGACGGCGGCGGTTTACATAAAAAATATTATCCCCGAGCGGATGAAGGTGAAGCTTGTGATAATTGATCCGCAGCGCGGAATACCGCCGCAGAATGGAAAAGACAATATAATTTACAGTGACGAGCGGCATATTACGCATTGGAAATATTCGCCCGAGGAATGTGAACGAGTTGTTGAAACGGTGTTTGAATAACAAAAAAATTGAAAAAATGCCAAAAACCTCTTGCAATTTGTTAGAAAATAGTGTATAATAATACCAAGTAACAAATATAGGAGGAACAATATGAACTCTAATCTTATCATAACAATCGGAAGACAGTACGGCAGTGCAGGACGTCACATCGGCGAGGAGCTTGCAAAGAAGCTTGGTATCAAGTTTTATAATAATGATCTCATAAAGTTAGCGGCAGAAAAAAGCGGTATGGCACATCATGTTCTCGGTGAGGCTGATGAAAAGGCGACAAACAGTCTTCTTTACACTCTCGCAATGGGCAGCTCATTCTGGGGCGGAAACGCAGGTGTTGCTTTTGATATGCCGATCAATGATAAGCTGTTCATAACGCAGTCTGACCTCATAAAGGAGCTTGCAAGTGAAGGTCCTGCGGTGTTTATAGGCAGATGTGCGGACTATGTTCTGCGTGACTTGCCGAATCTTATAAAGGTGTTTATTTACGCACCGCTTGAATTTCGCTGTCAGCACGTCGCAGAGCTTCACGACGTTAAACCCGAAAAGGCTAAGGACATCATCATAAAGACCGACAAGCGCCGTGCAAATTATTATAATTACTACACGGGACAAAAGTGGGGTAAGCTTGAGAATTTCGATCTTGCGATTGACTCATCACGGCTCGGAATCGAGGCAACCGCCGAGATGCTTTATCAGTATGTTGAGTTTTATAAAAAGAACAATATGAAATAAAAAAACAGAACGCTCTGCATTTTCGTGCAGGGCGTTCCTTTTGGCTGTTTGCATTTAATCTGATAAACCGGACGGTATATTACAAAAGAGATAAAATCTCATCCAGGTATTTTTGTTCGGTTGCAAAGGTGGTAATCAATCGGACAAGCTGCTTTTCTGCGTCCCAATAGGATAAATCATATTTTGCGGTTACGGACTTCATTTGCTCTTCATTAAGAATACAGAAAACGGCGTTTGTATCTACAGGGTAGTAAATCTCTATCTTCTTTTCAGACAGCCCTTTTTCCAGATATTTAGCGCATGAATTTGCATGTTCCGCTGTTTTTCGCCACAATTCGGTTTTTAAAAGATATTCCATTTGAACGCCGAGAAATTTTGACTTATCGAGATGCTGTAAAGCCTGCTTTTGCAAATATTCGAGTGCTGTGAAATGTTCAGGACGTCTGAAAATTACCATTTCGCCAAACATTGCGCCCGCTTTGGTTCCGCCAAAGGAAAAGGCATCAACATCATTTTTTTCGATCATTTCAGTTATGCCCGTATTGAGAGCCGCTAAAGCATTTGAAATTCTTGCACCGTCGATATAAACATACATATTTCTTTCGTGAGCAAAATCGCAAATTGCTTTGATTTCACCGTTGGTATACAAAACGCCAAACTCAGTCGGCTGCGTTATAACAATTACCCGCGGCAGGTATTTGTAATTTTTTATCTTTTGGAGATAGTCATTTAGTATTGACGGAGATAGCTTTCCCATTTCTCCCTTGATCGGAAGTATTTTGTTTCCGAGCATACTTTCAACGGCGCCGCACTCATATGTATTGATATGTGTATGCTCCTCACACAAAACGCTGCCCCAACGGTCAAGCATACTTTTGAGCGCTATAATGTTAGCCGCAGTTCCGTTTGAGGTGTATGTTACTTTTATCGGATCACTGAAATTTTTTTGCATCAGCTCGGTTGCGCTGCCTGTGAAGCTGTCGTGTCCGACCTTACCGTCAACGTCTATGGCATTGACTCTGACAAGCTCCGATATAATATCAGGATGAGTGTTTGTCCACACCTCGCCCCTGAATGCTTTTGAAGTCATTGTGATTCTCCTCGCTTGAATAATTTTCAGATAACAGCTATGATTATCTACGGATAATTTTATCATAAAGCTGCTTTTTTATCAAGTAAATTTTATTCAGAGTATTAGGTAAAAACGTATAATCATTTTATGAGAAAAGCAAAAATCAAGACCGCCGGATAAAACAGCGGTCTTGTGTTATCAAATAACCTTTGAAGCGAGCTTTTCAAGCTCAATTCCATTTTTATAGCGTTCAAGGAAGCGTGCAAAATCGGCAATTTCTGCTTCATTGGCAGATACTGTTGTTTTTTCTTCTTTTGCGAAGATTCTGTCGAGCATCTCGGAGAGCGTGCCTTCGTCGTGTACGGCGAAAAGCGCAAGCAGGGCAATACCCCACGCACCGCCTTCACCGGCATTTTTCATAACTGTTACGGGTGCTCCGAGTGCGGCTGACATAGCGCTCTGTCCAACAAATTCGGTCTTGAAGAATCCGCCGTGACCGCAAACCGATGTGAGCGAAACCTTCTCTTTTTTTAATGTATCCATTCCGATTGCAAGTGTTCCGAGCGCGGAATATATCTGCATTTTCATGAAGCTTGCGAGTGTGAGCCTGCCCTCGGGAAGTCGTGTAACAAGCGGTCTGCCTTCGTAAACTCCGACGATATGCTCGCCCGAAAGGAAGTTATATCCGACAAGTCCTCCGCAATCGGAATCGCCGTCGAGCGAAGCCTTGAAAAGTGCATCATAAAGCGCGCCGCCCGAAAGATTTCCGCCGCCAAGCTTTATTGCTTCTTCGAGAAGATTTGCCCATGCGTTGATTTCCGATGTGAAATTGTTGACGTGAACCATTGCGACAGGGTCACCTGCAGGAGTGGTTACAACGTCGATTTCGCTATAATAGCTGCTCATGTTTTTCTTGAGAACAGCCATTAAGAATGCGGATGTTCCGGCGGAAATATTGGCTGTATTAGGTGTTACGCTGTTGGTTGCAACCATTCCGGTGCCGCCGTCGCCCTCAGGGGGACAGAGCTTGCATCCGGGCTTTAATTTACCGCTTGGGTCAAGGAGCTTTGCTCCGGCTTCGGTCAGTGTTCCGGCGTCCTCTCCTGCGCAGAGTACGGTTGGAAGCAGGGAAGCGAAATCGGTTTCGATGCCGTGTTCGCGAAGACGTTCATTGAGTGAAGCAAGCATTTTGGGGTTGTAGGCGTCATCCTCAATCGGGAACATACCCGATGC
>JAZNFB010000387.1:0-5383 GCA_045588895.1 Candidatus Flemingiibacterium sp. | reverse complement strand
GTTTGCATCCTTATTAAGAGTGATGGTTGCCTTATTGGTATCCTCAACTATAGAGTAACTTGTAAATTCGAATGTATACTTATTAAAATCAATCAGGTCGAGTCTGAATTCACCGGTAACGGTGTAAGTACCTGCCGAAAGGATTTCATCACTGTTGAATGTGAATGCTGTAGAATTGCTTCCTGCAGGAATCTTGTAGTAGCCCGTTTCGTTTTCAACATAGCTTACCGCAAGAGTCTTGTTTGCTCCGGCAGTGGCATTGGAAACACTCCAGCCGGCTGTTCCGTTGAAATCGCCGAGAGTGTTTGCAGCGAGATTTTCAGTCGTGCCAGCCTCAACGATCTTGAGGTCTGCAATGTCAAACGGTACACTTCCGCATCCGGAACCGCTTCCGCGGAAATAAAGTTCACCGGTAAATCCGGTTACGTCTGCACTTACAGTTGTCCATTCAGATGTGATTGTGTGGCTCGAAATGAAAATTCCGCTATACGCCGCTGTTCCGACACGAAGTCTTGCAGGTCTGTCTGAAACAGTTTCAGTTTCCGTAATTGCCTGTGTCGAACTAATGTACGGAACTGTTCTTACCTTGAAGGAAATGTTATATGTCTTTGTGCTGTCATATTTATTTGCGGTGTTATCACTGTAAATAATGAAATCCTGACCGTGGTCGCGTCCCGAAACGTGTGCATAATCGGAATATGCAGGATATGTAATTGTTACATTCTTATCATATCCGACTGTTACGAATTCGGTGGGGTCAATTGCATCTGCAAGTATTTCTTCAGCCGCAAGAAGCAGGTCATAGTTTGTAACAAGCTCCTTCTTTTCATCTGCAAGTGCATCGTAAGCCGTACGAGCCGCCGCAACTCTTGCTTCAACGCCGGTTTCAATATTGCCAATATTATTGATGAGAATTTCAACCTCAACAACATCCGGGTTAGCAAGCTTGAACTCCACTTCAAGAAGCACGTCATAGTTTGTAACAAGCGGCTTCTTTTCGTCTGCGAGTGCATCATAAGCCGCACGTGCTTTTGCAGCTCTTGCTTCAACACCCGTAGTCATTTCGCCGATGCTGTTTATATAAGCTTCAACCTCGGCAACCTCATTGTCAACAAGTGCTGATGTACGGTTGATAGTGAAAGTGTCAACCACGGTCATGTCGGTTGTACGGTATGTGGTGATTTCAAAGCTTGTGTCGGTTACAGTCGCTTTGGAAACATTGGGAACTCTCTCCTGATTTCTTACTGCAATGTAAGGATACAGGGTGTCCTTGAGGTTATAGAATCCGCTTCCGGAGCCGGAGTTGAAGGTTACATAAAGAATACCCTCGGGATCGGTTGCGGAGGAATAGCTTTCGTCATCGTAAGCCGCTGTATCTGTTATGGGTGTGAAGCCGTCCATCAAATATGTGCGGCAGTATGTGTGGTCATGTCCCATGAGAACAACGTCAATGTCAAGCTCTGTCAGAACGGGAACCATTCTCTCTCTCAAAGAAAGAACATCTGCATATTCTGCGTGCAAACCGGTGCTGTAAATCGAGTGGTGGAAAACAACAACCTTCCATGAAACATTCGGGTTAGCGTCGATAGCTTCCTTCATGAATGCTTTGTGGTCGGCGGTGCAGGAATGGTTTACATTAAGGTTCATAAAGAGAACATTATTGTAAACAAACCACGAGTCGCCGGCAGCATCGTTTGTTCTGCAGGAGTCCATCGGTCCTTCATTCGGAAGATTGAAGTGCTCAAAGAAGAGTGAATTGTGGTCATACCATGCGCTGTTATAGCTGTCATGATTACCGACAACGTCTGCTGTGGGAAGATTTCTGAGATCGTCATGATCGAGATATGCATCCCAGAACGACTCGGTTCCGGCAGACTGAACATGGTCACCCTCAACGAGCATAAAGGTTGTACCCTCAAATATGCTGTTGTTTGCAATGATATCGAGCGTATTTGCCCAACCCTCTTTACCGGTTACGGTCGTGCTTGCCATGTTGAGCTGTGGGTCGCCGACGATGGCAAATGAGAAGTCACCAATTGCCGAACCGGTCGTAAAGCTGTAAATGTCGGAAGCATCACCGTCGGTTACGATCTGATAGGAATATTCGGTGTTTTCTTCAAGATTTTCGGCAACGGCCTTGTTATAGTAGTCATAGCCGTTAACAGCGGCAGTTGCTTTTGTGCTTGTGATCGCAATTGCATCTGCGGGCATTTCGCCGTTAACAAGCTCGCTCGTCTTTGCAATATAGAGCGTACCGGGGTTAGGACCGGCATAATGCCATGTGAAGTTCATTTCGCTGAAGTTTGCACCGACGTTAACAGCGATATTGCTGTGTCCGGATTCCTTGACGAGAACCTCAAGCTTCGGCATATTGAACCAGATATCGGAGCTTTCCGCACAGTCTTGATGAAGCTCAACAGCAATAACATTAAGACCTTCAACAAGGAGGCTATTGTCGTCAAGAGAAATTAAGCCGGATGCTATAGGAGCGGTCGCTGAACCGCAGTATTCAAGGTTATAGGTATAATCGGTATTGTTACCGAGAGAAGCGACGGGAGTACCGTTAATATAAACGATTGCCGAGTCGTCACAGGCAAAGTTACCTTCAAGACCGATAACATCGTCAATAGAGTCGATGTAAATCTCTGTTCTGAAGAAGTATGCCATATGGTTGTCGCTTCCGAGAGAGCCGTCAAGAACTGTGTTTGCAACATAACCGTCGGCAACAGTTGCAAGACCTCTCTTTGAGCCAAAGGGACCTGCCGCCTGCTTCCAAGCACTGTCATTATAGTCCGCCTTTGTCCAGACAAGACGTTCTTCACCGGTGAGGGCATTGTCAGCACCTGCCGGGTCGGAATTGTCGTCGAGATATCTCCAAACGGTGTTTTCATCAATGCTGCGTGCAAATTCAGCCACAGTGAGCGAAACATCATCAAACTCGAAAGGAAGTGCGCCGTCAAGAGTGAAAAGAACAGACGAAAGCTCGGTCGTCTCGGTTACGGCAAAGTTGAACGTCACGTTCTTCCAATTATGTGATATATTGAAGCTCTGACTGTTTTCGCCAAGGCTGACATCAAGTTCAGCATCAACGTGAACGGGAGCTGTCATGTCTGTCATATCAAGAAGATTGGTTCTGACATTTGCGCTGAAGCTGTAATAACCCGGCTCAAGCGTTACGTTGGTTGCGCCGGAAACTGTGGTGTTTTCGGATGTCGGTGCTTCAACAAAGTAGTGAGCAGACTCGGTAAAATACTTTATATTTTCGACAGTGTTGCCGTTGTAAGGCAGCCAATAAGAGGAGCCTTCCAATACAAGCTCTTCGCCGGTTGAATCATCAATAACCGAAAATCCTGCAACATCGAAGGTTACATTGTCCTGAGCGTTCCAATAGCGGCGGAACTCAAAAGTAACATTCGCCATATCAGAGGCAGGAGAAAAGTTTTCAACTTCAAACTTCTGCCATTCGTCGGTGATGTTTGCAAGCTTTAGCTGTGTTCTTCCTGTCTGAGTTGGATACTGCGTATAATAGATCACTCGCAATGTTGGATCGGAGTAATTCGAATCTAAGTTTATACAAGGATCATGCCTTGCATAAAAAGAAACGGTGTAGGTTTTTGAAGCAGACAAGGTAGCGTTTGTCGAGGTGTAAATTACACCGGTGCTTCCCGTGCCGTCAACGTGTACGTATGGGAACGACTCCTCATCTCCTGCAATTGATTCAAAATTAGTGGGAGTACTCTCTGCGAGTGTTTCGCCACCTGCCGACCAAACAACATCTTCGAGCAAATTCTCGCTGACGTCATTAACGGCTGTGTCTGCAAGTACGGTGAACTGAAGTCCGGTCATTATCATCACCGTAACAAGCAGCATAGACAAAATGCGCTTAAGTTTCATAGTATTCTTCTCCTCCATAAAATTAATAATAAAGCATCCGTTTAGGCTCAATTATTGATCATGATAAACAAATGCTCATATTAATTATATCAGAATTTTTTCTTATGTCAATCATAGTTTCGGACAACATTAACACCGAAGTGTCCGAAAATCGTAAATTCGTCATAGAATTGTGAAACAGGAAAAATCTTATGCAAATAAATAAGAAATGAATGCAAATAAAAAGGAAGTGAAATTTCACTCCCAGAAATGTTTTTGATAAAATTCAACTTTACGCAAATAAAGTCCCTCCGGCGGTGCTGTCATGCCGGCACGTGAACGGTCGCATGACGCAATAATATCAGCCATGTCGCCGGGTTCGATTCTGCCTGCCGCAACCTCAATAAGCGTTCCGACAATTATACGAACCATATTATAAAGGAAGCCGTCCGCCGCAACACGTATGCGTATGAGCTCGTTTTCTTCGATGATATCGAGATATTTCACCGTTCTCACCGTATCGGCAACACTTGAACCGGCAGACATGAAGCCCGAAAAATCGTGTTTGCCGATAAAAGCCTCTGCCGCAGCACACATACGCTCAATACAGTCCTCACAAAGCTTCTTCGGAAAATGCCACACTCTGCCAACCTTGAAAGGATCGGTCACGGCACTCGCATGGATCAGATATTCGTATTCTTTATATTCGACATCATGGCGCACGTGAAAATCATCATTTACAAGACGTGCAGAAAGAACCGATATCCGTGAATCCATAGCCGCATTGAGTGCCATCGGAAGCCTATCCGGCGGTATACTCTTTTCTGTTTCAAACGTCGCAAAATACTGCAGTGCGTGAACACCTGCATCTGTTCGGGAGCATCCCTTCAGTGGGTAACGCTCACCGTAAACCGTCTCAATCGCATCCTGTACGGCAGACTGTACCGTAACCTTCCCCGGCTGAACCTGGTATCCTGCAAAGCCGCTACCGTTATAGGCAAGTTCAAGCAATATCTTCATAGGCATCACATCGATATCGGGCAGGGCGTAAGATTCAGGAAAACGATACCCGTAATAAACGCCGCAATGAGAAGTATAGCTGCAAAATCACGAAAGGCAAGCTTTAATTTTGTCATGCGTGTACGTCCGTTTCCGCCACGGTAACAACGACATTCCATCGCTGTTGCAAGATCGTCCGCACGTCTGAATGCAGAGATAAACAGCGGAATGAGAATCGGTATCAGTGCCTTTGCACGGCGCATGAGACTTCCCGATTCAAAATCAGCACCGCGTGCCTTTTGTGCGCTCATTATTTTGTCCGTTTCCTCAACAAGAGTCGGAATAAAACGCAGTGCAATCGTCATCATCATCGAAAATTCGTGAACCGGCAGCTTTATAATACGAAGCGGTGATAAGAGTCGCTCAAGTGCATCCGTCAGCATGATCCGTGAGGTTGTCTAGGTTAAAAGCACCGTCGTTCCCACAAGAAGCGAGGTTATGCGAAGCACCA
>JAZNFB010000386.1:0-6198 GCA_045588895.1 Candidatus Flemingiibacterium sp. | reverse complement strand
ATTGAGGATATTTCTTACAGTGTCAACCTCAAAGAGGTTATCAACGCCCTGCATAACGCAAGCAAGACGTTCGAGACCCATACCCGTATCAATATTTTTCTGAGCGAGCTCGGTATAATTACCGTTTCCGTCGTTATTGAACTGAGAGAACACGTTGTTCCAGATCTCCATAAATCTGTCGCAATCGCAGCCGGGCTTACAGTCGGGAGAGCCGCAGCCATACTTGATACCGCGGTCAAAGTATATCTCCGAGCAAGGACCGCAGGGACCTGAGCCGTGCTCCCAGAAGTTATCTGCTTTGCCGAGACGTACAACGTGTGCGGGATTTACGCCGATTTCGTTAACCCAGATGTCGTATGCTTCGTCATCGTTTTCATAAATCGACGGTAAAGAAGCTCACCCGGAATTTCGAGAGTTACAGTAAGAAACTCCCATGCCCATGCGATAGCTTCATGCTTGAAATAATCGCCGAAGGAGAAGTTTCCGAGCATTTCGAAATAAGTTCCGTGACGTGCGGTTTTACCAACACGCTCAAGGTCAGGTGTTCTGATACACTTTTGGCAGGTTGTAACTCTGCGGCGAGGCGGTTCAACCTCACCTGTGAAGAATTTCTTCATCGGTGCCATGCCCGAGTTTATTAAGAGAAGTGATTTGTCGTTATTGGGTACAAGTGAGAAGCTGGGAAGGCGAAGGTGCCCCTTTGATTCAAAGAAGGAAAGGTACTTTTCGCGCAGCTCATTAAGGCCTGTCCATTTCATTTTTATGTCCTCCATGGTGTATGGTTAAAATATTTGCATATATATCTGAAATATTAGCATCATTATTATATTATATCACGCTTGGCTTTACTTGTCAATACGGTTTACAGCGAAAGTGCGTGCTCAACGGCTTTTCCGATAACACTTGCCATGCGTGTCATACCGAGGTCGGTCGGATGTGTGATATCGGTGACGCAGTCATAGTAATAGTCACCTTCAAAAAGGGTTGCGCCGTCGATGAAAAATACCTTCTCACCACGCTTGTATGCGTTTGCATATGTTTTGAATATTATCTCACGGCGTTCAAGACATTCCTCATACATCGCCGGATTTATAAAGATGTGAGGTCTTGACACGATTATTACCGGTGTATCCGGATGGGTCGCACGGAATTTCAGATATAGCTTTTCGTGAGTTGCGTCGAGGTGTGCCGGATCGGGGGCATTGCAGTCATAGTCGAGAACGAATACAGAGCAGTCAAGCATTGCGAGATAGTCCGCAATTGCATCCTCACCCATTGCCGAGCCTGCAAATCCGAGATTTATAAAGTTAGTGTCAAGTCGTCGGGAGATGAGATTCTGATATGCAAGTCCGGGACGGGAAGCGCAAAAGCCTTGTGTGATCGACGAGCCGTAGTAAAGCACCGGACGCTCATAAGTGTAATCTTCTCTCAAAGAAAGCTCTGCGGTTGAATCAAGTCCGATGTAAAGATCGTTTATCGGCTGATGATGCGGCATATTGATGGTGATCTCTTTTCTTCCCTCGGGAAGTGAAGCGATATTCCATATGCCGTTTTCGGGACGATACGGCGGCTCAAGAGTTGCAAAGCCATACTGTACCATTGACCTAAAATATTTATCCATGCCGTCCTTTTTGATATAAATATCGAATCCCGAAACAGCGATCGGCGTTGAATTGATAACGGTGTTAAGATGAGGAATTTCCGCTTTGAATGCAATGTAATTGGATGTTGTGACAAAGCGCAGACGACCTCCGGCGGTAACATAATTGTGACTGTTTTTTACCGGGTCATTTACATTGTCGGCAACTTCCTTTGGCATACGCATGAAGCGTGTTGTATTCTTATAATCGTAAAGTCCGTAAACGCGGATGGCATCGGTGGTGCGTACATCGTAAAAGCGGAGATTTTCCTTTTCAGTGATAGCCTGATAATCAATGCCAAGTTCCTCTGCTGTGAAGCCCTTATAGTTTATCATAATATTCCACCTCACATTCCGAGAGCTACTTCAACAGCTCTTCCAATATATTTTGCCATATAGGCCATGCCAAGATCATTCGGGTGAACTCCGTCAACGCTCCATTCGCTGCAGAGATATTCATCGTCGATGTGATAGTCGTCAACAAAGAGTACCTTTTCGCCGCGCGCACGAGCGTTTAAGTATGTATTGTAAATAATCTTTCTGCGTCGGACTATCGGATGAAACTCGGATTTGAAATTCGGCATTACCGCAATTACGACGGGAGTGTCGGGATGGGTTTCACGAAAACGAAGGTAAAGCTTTTCATGAGTTGCGGCAAGATGCTCCTCATTTGGAGCGTTGTGGTCATAGTCGAGAACGAACACCGAGCAATCAAGCGTTGAAAGATATTCGATCATCGCATCCTCCCCCTTTGCGTTTCCGCTGAATCCGAGGCAGGTATAGTTAGTGTCGAGCATACGGGAGATTATAGCCTCATAAGCCATACCGGGACGTGAAGCACATCCGCCCTGGGTTATCGAAGAGCCGTAGTAAAGAACCGGTCGCTCATATTTATAATCACCGCGTTTTGAGAGGGTTGCGGTTGAATCAAGTCCGATGTAAAGTCCTTGAACGCGACGGAAAAGCGGAAGATTGATCGTTATCTCCTTTTCGCCCTCGGGAAGGTTAACCATTCCGTGAAAGCCTTCGGGAGAGTCAACAGAGCCGGGCATTATTACGCCGGAGAAAATTTCCTTTCCGTTTTTGCGGACATAAAAATCGAAGCCGGCAGACATAAGCAGAGCTGCGTTGGAGTCGAGAAAGGTTGTCGGCGCAGTTGTTTTGATGGCGACGTACTTTGACGTGGTTACAAAACGGATACGTCCGCCAGAGGGGTGACGGTTAAGAGTTGTCACACCATCGCTTACTTTTGCGGCAATGTCCTCGGGCATACGGACAAACGCTTTTCCGTCAGCTGAATCCATAACGCCGTAAATGCGGAATTCGGGCGTTGTACGGACATCGTAGAAGCGCAGCTCGGGCATTTTTTCAAATGTGTCACTATAAAAGTTGAGCTCGTCCATAGTGAATGATTTTGCAGTGATCATTTTGAATATCCTTTCACAAAAATATAGTTTTTAATTATCCATATATTGATTTGACTTGCATAGTGAATCATGATTTATCGGGACGCGTAATGAGCTTATATATCTCATTAACGGCAAGTGTTACAAGTGATACTGCCGCAGATGCGATAAGTGCCTGCCATGAGAGGGGGACAACGTCAAAGAGAGAGCCGATTGACGGAACGAGGAAAGCGAGCACGAGAAAGAGAACAGTACCTCCGACGAAGAAAAGATATGAAACGCTCATTCTCGTTCCGGGGCGGAAGATACTCCTCTCGCTTGCAAGCTCGGCAAAGGTTATAAGCTGGCATACCGTGAAAGCAAGGAAGGCGGCAGAAGAAAACTCTGCTTGTGACAGTGGTGCTCCTGCAAGAGATAAAACCGGGTTAATGAGCATAATCGCAGCAGCTTGAAGAAGCGCAAAGGCAACGGCACGTATATTCATCATAAGCGGTTTTTTCAGCGTTTCTTCGGCATTATCCTTAATGGAGAGCGCGTTATGCGAGGGTCTTGCAAATGCCGAAGCGAGGATTGCCGCAAGATCGATTATAACACCGCCGAAAACAAGCTGCATCGGTGTTAACACATTCATGCCGATTATAAGCGAGCCGAGTACGGCAAAGATACGCGCAAGCTGTGTGGTTGTCAGATAACGAACCATGCGCAGGAGATTTTTATAAATGGTTCGTGCATATTCAAGCGCAGAAACAACTGCGGCAAAACCACCGTTGCCACTGTCGTCCGCATCGGAAACAACAACGTCAGAAATAAGCTTGAGTGCTTCACATTCGTATGTGTTTCCTCCCGCGACACGTGAATATGCAGGTGTACTTCTCGTGCGAATATCAATTCCCGTGCGCTTTGCCTTTGGGGATATTGTAACGCTCTGAACAAAGCCGACATCGGCACGCTTTAAGAGAAGTGCTCCGTTAAGACCGCCCGTGAGTAGTCCGACACGCTCGCCGTCCGCTTGGAAATGCTTGATTATCTGTGCGATTTGCAGTGAGTCTAAACCGACATACATATTGTAAAGCGGAAGATTTGTGCGGAGCATATCGCTGTTCATCGATTCAAACTTTGTACTTGAAAGTATATTTTTTTCGTCGCCAATGATACCGATCGACATTGCGAGATATTTATCGCTCTCGCTGTATTTATCGGATGTCATTATGACGCGCACGCCTGCAGCCTTACAGCGCGAGATAGCCTGTGCGATACCCGGCTGGAGCGGTTCATGTATAGCGATGAAGCCCTCAAGAGTCAGATCACTCTGTATCGAGCCGATGCGCTGCAGATTATTGTAACCGGTAACTCCCGTTGCAACGGCGACAACGCGGTATGAGCTTCTTGTAAGGCTTGATGCGATGTTAAGAAATTCAAGGCGGTCATCCGGTGACATTCGGAAGATTCTGTCATTTTCGGTGTAATATTCGCAGGCGTTAAGTATTGCTTCAACCTCACCTCGGCAAACAGCCATGTAGCGTTCTCCCGAATCGACGGTAAGTGTTGTTTCAAACTTGGATGCACCGCCGGAGGGCATATGCTCAATTATGGGATGTGAGCGGTCGATCTGCGAATTGTAAAGTGACAGCTTTTGGGCAAGGTCGATTATAGCCTCCTCCTCGGACGTGATTTTACGTGATTTGCCCGAAAGAGAAGCAAGTCCTGCGCCGTATATACCCGTTGAAATAACGCCCGACAAAACGGTGCTGCGAATCCTATCAATACGGTCTGCATCATCGGCACTGTAGAGCTTTCGTGAAGCGTATATCTTTTCAACAACGCAGTGTGAGCTTGTTATAACGCCGTCTTTGGGAAGAATGAGGGTTGTGAGATTTTTGAGATCCTCAAGCTTTTCTGCGTTTTTAATGAGTGCACCGATGTTAACGTCACGGCGGCGCTTCATTGCACCGAATATTCCGCAGCCGACGATTATGTAACCGAATGCGACGTAAAGCTCACTCATTGCCGCGGCTGCAAGAGATATACCCGTTAAAAACACATCAAAAACGCCTCTTGACGACAGAAAGAACAGATTAATTATCGTTATAACAAAAACGAGAGCGAGCATTGAAAGACTCCACACTGAGCAATATTTCTTCAGTATGGAAAGTATTTTAAGGTTTTCGTGAGTTGCCAGCGTTTTCGCTTTGCCAAGCCTTGATGCGGCGGTGTCCTTTGCTGTTGCAACAACGATACCTCTGCCGTTGCCTGCCGTCACAACTGTTGTTGCAAACGTCATATTCTTTTGCATATCGAGCGGAAGTGACGGCGAAAAATGTGCATATTCCGCATCCTTGAAAACGGAGGACTGTACGCCCGTCAATGTACTTTCGTTAATATAAAGCTCATCCGAAGCAATAAGGCGGCAGTCTGCAGGAATTATATCACCTGCCGAGAAGAATATAACATCACCGACAACGAGCGCACGCATATCAACGAGCATCAGCTTGCCGTCACGCATCACCTTTGCAGTCGGAAGAGAATATTCGGTCATGCCGTCGAGCACCTTCTGCGCCTTGAAGTGTGTGAAAAGTGCGGCGGCGTAGTTGATTATAAGAAGCATGATTATCGTTCCTGCGGCAACGGGCAGGTCAAATATCATTGCTATGACAGCAGTAACAAGTAGGAGCAGGGAAGCGTAATCGGTTGGGATCATACGCTTTGCGCTGAAGCTTTCGGGCGTTGTATAGATATTGTTATAGCCGTTTTCGTGGCGGATCTTTGCGGCGGCACTTCGAGTGAGACCTTTTCCTCGGTCGGTAGCAAAATGCTTTTCAATCTGTTCGAGCGATTTGTCGTACCAGACCTCGTTTTTTCCTTTTTCCATCATAACAGATCAAATGCCAGCTTACCGTCGCTTACACTGAGAGCGGCGAGGGAGAGCTGTTTGTCATAGCTTTTGATTATCTCCGATGCGAGCTTATCCTCAACCTCGGTCTGGATATAGCGGCGGAGATTACGTGCACCGTATTTGCGTGAATAAGAGTTCTTTGCGATAAGAGCCGCGGCTTCGTCGGTCCACGAGAAGTTGATGTCACGTTCTGCCAGAGCGTCACGGAGCTCACCGAGCATAATTGCGGCGATGCGTGCAAAGTCGTCCTCCTCAAGCGG
>JAZNFB010000385.1:0-2298 GCA_045588895.1 Candidatus Flemingiibacterium sp. | reverse complement strand
GGTCAAGTGAGCGTGGCGCGCAGAGGTTTCAACTAAAATTTTATCTGCCATTTTTCTATTCTCCTTCTACAAAAATCAGATTTTGTAAATTATTTTTTATATATTGTATTATACTATATTTTACGGCAAATGTAAAGCATTTAAGCAAATAAAACCGTATTACACACCAAATTTTGCAGTTTGTCCCGGGAAAACGGCGCAGAATTCCGCAGAAGCAACAGAAGCTTTCATCATATAACTTGTTTGGGAGGTTAGTTACAAATAATGAGCGAAGAAAACAATAACAAATCGGAACAAAAGGAAGAAGGAAAAGAAAAGGATACAGGTATGATAACCACATCTGACAACGGAATATCTATCTGCTGTCTGCCCATAATCGGTCAGATCGAGGGGCACTGTCTTTTGTCGGAGGCACAAAAATCCACGAAATACGAGCATATCATTCCACTGCTTGTGGCTGCCGAACGGGACGAAAAGACCGACGGGCTGCTCGTTATTCTCAACACCATCGGCGGCGACGTTGAGGCGGGGCTGGCTCTCGCCGAACTTATCTCAAGCATGAGCAAGCCCACGGTATCGCTTGTGCTGGGAGGCGGACATTCCATCGGCGTGCCCCTGGCTGTATCTGCAAAACGGTCATTCATCGTGGAATCTGCCACCATGACCCTCCATCCCGTTCGTATGAACGGTCTTGTGGTAGGGGTGCCTCAATCCTTCAACTATTTTGAGCGTATGCAGGAACGGATCGAGGATTTTATCGAAAGAAACTCCCGTATTCATCCCGCGAAGCTGCGGGAGCTTATGATGAAGACCGGAGAAATGGCAACCGACGTGGGTACCATACTAAACGGCCGTGAGGCTGTGGAGTCAGGTATCATCGACAGTATCGGCGGGCTTTCCGACGCGCTTTCCGCTCTTTACGATCTGATACGGAAAAGTAAAAAAAATGTATGAATTTGCGGTAATCCGCAAATTCATACATATAGTCAATCCTAATAAATTAATATCCGTAATTACTTGATTTAATACGGATTTAAATCCAATGTCAAGAAAAATTCACTGTTTTTTTGTATTTTTGCATATCTGCAAAGCACTTATTTTACGGCTTTTTTCTTCAAAAACTCCGACAGACGCTTATACATGGCAAAAGAAAGAATACTAATTGAAACCGTTTTGATAAGATTAAAGGCTATCACAATCCAGAATACGCTTGCAAATACCTGAGGTGCAGAATCTCCCATGTAAAGTGGGAATACGATAAGACGGTTAGTTATTGCGGCAACTGCAGTTCCTAAAATGCAGGCTCCTCCGAGTGAACAGATAACCGAAGCAATGCCTTTTTTATATCTGTAAGCTATGGCAGGGATAAGTATGTAGGACGAGGTCATTATAAAATTCGCGATTTCGCCAACTCCGCCGCTTGACGTGTTTATAAGCGACAAAAGTTCCTTTATAAGGCATATAACAACGCCCTCAACCGGTCCGAAAAGAAGTGCGGGAAGCAAAATGAAAACATTACCGAAATCAAGCTTCATATACGGAGCCGCGGGAAATATCGGGAACGAAATAAAGCTTATAACGTATGATATGGCAACGAACAGTGCCAGTGTAACTAATTTTTTCATTGAAAAGAATTTTTTATTTGACATTGTTTTCTCCAAAATCTGTGATTTTTATATCAGTATATTAAATAAAATAAAAAATGCCCAATGCCGACAGGGGCACTGAGCTTCACTCTTATCTTTTCTCATCCGGACTATACCGTCGGTATGGGAATTTCACCCATTCGGCACCATAAGGTGTTAGCGGACTGTCACCGCCGGTGTGGAATCTCACCACGCCCCAAAGATAATATTTTAAAGGGGCATCTGCCCCAAACAAAATTTTAAAATATCTCCAAGCACCCGAAGGTGCTTGGAGATAAATTTTAAACTCGCGAGTTATATAACTTACGCGTCGATTTCGGTAACGACACCGGAACCAACGGTTCTACCGCCTTCACGAATAGCGAAACGGAGACCCTTTTCAATAGCGATAGGAGTGATAAGTTCAACAGACATGTCAACGTTATCACCAGGACGGCACATTTCTACTCCATCCGGAAGGTTGATAACACCGGTAACGTCAGTTGTTCTGAAGTAGAACTGAGGACGGTAACCAGCGAAGAAGGGCTTCTGACGGCCGCCTTCTTTTTCTGTAAGAACGTATACCTGACCAACAAACTTGGTGTAGGGGTTGATGGAACCGGGTTTACAGAGAACCTGTCCTCTTTCGATTTCGTTCTTCTGAACACCTCTG
>JAZNFB010000384.1:0-2792 GCA_045588895.1 Candidatus Flemingiibacterium sp. | reverse complement strand
CTTACCTTACTAACATCAAGAACGGCATGACAATTGCCATAAAGGGTTACGCCAAGATTGACACGTTTGATAACGAACCCATAATCGTTCCGACGGCGGTTGCAAAGATTTCGCAGAAATATCGCACGGATAATGCCGAAGAAAAGCGTGTTGAGCTTCACTGTCACACGCAGATGTCCTCTATGGATGCGATAATCGAGCCGGGAGAGCTTGTGAAGCTTGCTCACAGTTGGGGACACAAGGCTGTTGCTATAACGGATCACGGCAATGTACAGGCGTATCCGCTTGCAATGCTGGCTGCGGAAAAGCTTGGCATGAAGGTGATTTACGGAATTGAAAATTATTTCGTTGACGACACTGCACGTGTGCTTTTCGGTGATTCGCTTGATGAATATATGACCACCGATTTTGACGGTGAATATTGCGTATTCGATATCGAAACGACGGGACTTTCCTCGCAGAGCTGTCATATAACCGAGATAGGTGCGGTGCTTATGAAGGGTAGCGAGGTTATTGACCGGTTCAATATCTTCTCAAATCCGGGTGAGCATATTCCCGAAAACATCACCGAGCTTACGGGTATAACCGATGAAATGGTTGCCGATGCACCTGATAATGAAGCGGCAGTACGTGCGTTTCTTGAGTTTGCAGGCAAGCGGATTCTTGTTGCTCACAATGCTTCATTTGATATTTCATTTATACGCAAGGTTTCAGAGGATTTTCGTATCGAGTTCACAAATCCTTATATGGATACCGTTGCAATGTCACGCTATGTAAATCCCGACCTCAAAAAACATAAGCTTGATATACTTGCGAATTATTTTAATCTCGGTGAATTTAATCATCACCGTGCCTGCGACGATGCAGAGGTGCTTGCGAAGATACTTGTTTGTCTTTTCAAAAAGCTTCGTGAGGAGGGTGCTTCGAATCTTCGCGAGATGCAGCAGCTTATGAGTGAGCGCTCCGATCCCTTGAAGCTTCGCCCGTATCATCAGATCTTACTTGTTAAAAATACGGTTGGTCTTAAAAATCTTTACCGTATCATTTCGGAGAGTTACTTGACATATTACAGACGTAATCCACGTACTCCGAAAACCCTCATTGAAGCGCACAGAGAGGGACTTATTATCGGTTCTGCCTGCGAAGCCGGTGAGCTATATCAGGCAATACTTATGAATAAATCCGAAAAAGAGATTGAGGATATTGCGAATTTTTACGATTATCTTGAGATACAGCCTCTTTGTAATAATCGCTTCATGCTTGATAAGGGGGATGTTAAGAGCGAGGAAGATCTTATCAATATAAACAAGCGCATTTACGCTCTCGGCAAAAAGCTCGGAAAGCCGGTTTGTGCGACTTGTGATGCGCATTTTATAGAAAAGGACGATGAGATCACAAGAAAGATACTTCTTGCCGGACAGAAATTTGCAGATGCAGACCGTGACACCGGTATTTATTTCCGTACCACAGAGGAAATGCTTGCGGAATTTGCATATCTCGGCGAAGAAGCTGCACGCGAGGTTGTTATAACAAACACCAATCTCATCGCAGATATGATCGAGGATGTTCGCCCGATTCCAAAAGGGACTTACACGCCGAATCTTGAAGGTGCAGAAGAAGAGCTTCAGCAGAGATGTTGGGACAAGGCAAAGCAGCTTTACGGCGATCCCGTTCCCGAGATTGTTTCGGCACGACTTGAAAAAGAGCTTAAATCAATTATCGAAAACGGCTTTGCTGTGCTCTACATGATTGCGCAAAAGCTCGTTGCGTACAGCGAGGAACAGGGGTATCTTGTCGGCTCACGAGGCTCGGTCGGCTCGTCGTTTGTTGCGTCGATGTCGGGTATCTCCGAGGTTAATCCGCTTCCGCCGCATTATTACTGTCCTGACTGTAAATATTCAGAGTTTATCACTGACGGATCGGTCGGCTCGGGCTTTGATCTGCCGGATAAAGATTGCCCTAAATGTGGAGCGAAGCTTGCCGGTGACGGTCACGATATACCGTTTGAAACTTTCCTTGGCTTCTACGGCGACAAATCTCCCGATATTGACCTTAACTTCTCAGGCGAGGTACAAGGCAAAGTCCATAAGTACACCGAGCAGCTTTTCGGTTCAGAAAACGTGTTCCGCGCAGGTACGCTCGGTACTCTCGCTGCAAAGACCGCATACGGTTATGTTGTAAAATACCTTGAAGAACACAAGAAAAAGCTTAATAAGGCGGAGATCGACAGACTCGTTAACACCGCAGTCGGAATAAAGCGTACCACGGGACAGCACCCGGGCGGTATCATTGTTGTTCCGAGAGAATATGACGTTTACGACTTCACGCCGGTACAGCATCCTGCAGATGATCCCAATTCAGACATTGTAACCACACATTTTGCATTTGCGTATCTGCATGACACGATATTAAAGCTTGACGAGTTGGGACACGATATGCCGACCAAGTATAAGTGGCTTGAAAAATACACGAATACTTCGGTTATGGACGTTAAAATGAACGACAAGGCGGTATACCGTCTCTTTGAGGGAACGGAGCCGCTTGGTATCACTCCCGAGGATATTGGCTGTCCGCTTGGCACGCTTGGACTTCCCGAGATGGGTACACGCTTCATTCAGTCGGTACTTGTTGACGCGAAGCCGAAGAACTTTGCAGACCTTTTGCAGATTTCGGGACTGACTCACGGCACTGACGTTTGGCTCGGTAATGCGCAGGATCTTATTAAAGACGGCATCTGTGATATTTCGCAGGTTATCGGTACTCGTGACGGTATTATGCTTGTTCTCATTCAG
>JAZNFB010000383.1:0-3038 GCA_045588895.1 Candidatus Flemingiibacterium sp. | reverse complement strand
AGTCTCGGTTACACCTTGCTTTCCGTCGTCATCCCGACGCTTATAGGCTTCATTCTTTGTGCGCTGACACGTGCTGTTTCACTGCTTTTTTAAATAAGGAACGCCACTCGGTTCATTAAAAACCTGTGGCGCATCTTTTTGTTATTTATTATACTGAATCGAAAATTCGCAAATCAGACTTATGAGCTTCCTTGTAAGCTGTGAGGTGTTTCTGTCGTTTCGCAGAATGTAACCGATTCGGTAAAATGAATCTCCGGGCATGGGCACGCAGACGATTTTTCCGTCGTTGAGCGCAGAGGGGATTATGCCTGTTCCGACAGTGTAGCAATCGGTTGTCAAGAGGACGTTCATAAGCGTTGCACGGTCGCTTATTTTAACGTGCTTTTCGGGATTTAAGCCGTCTGTCAGCTCCTCTGTGAAAAATGATGTGTTGTGTGAGCCTTGCTCGTATGAAACGTACGGATAATCACGAAGAAGCTCGTAGGTCAACGTGCCTTTTTTTGAAAGAGGATGACCGTGCCTCAAAAAAACGTGCGGCGGTACTTTAAGAAACTGGGTGAAGTTAAGTCCCTTTTTGTTAAGGTAACGGCTCATGATATCAAAGTCGCTGTCCTTGATTGCAATTATACCGATGTCGCTGTATGCGGTTTCAACCTCGCGGATTACCTCATAAGTTTGAATCTCACGTATGGAAAAATCGAAATTCTCATCCGAGCTCTCACGAAGCAGCTTACAGAAAATATCTGCAACAAAGTCGTAATGCTGTGTTGAAACGTAGAGCTTTTTGCGGTCGGCAGGTGCGCTGTAACGGTTCAAGATAAACTCATTCTGTTCGGCGATTTGCTCGGCGTACCTGATAAATTCCGCACCTTCGGCAGTCAGAAACACGCCGTTTTTGGAGCGCTCGAAAATGGTTATATCAAGCTCCGTTTCCAGCAATTTTATACTGCTTGACAAGCTTGACTGCGCTATGAAGAGCTGTTTTGCGGCTCTGCTGAATGAACCGGTTTTTGCAATTTCGATGGCGTATATACATTGTTGGATAGTCATTTTTACCTCCAAAAGCTCAACGTGAGGTTGAATAATATTATTACGAGAATTGCCGGAATCATGTTAACATTTTTAATTTTATGCTGTTTTTCGCAAAGGAGATTGAAGCCGCTGAAAAAGAGGATTATATATCCTACCGAGCATAATTGCCCAAGCATGGCGTCGCTGATATATGCGCCCGAAAGATATGCAACAAGTGCAATGAGGACTTGAATCAAGGCAACGGGCAGGGCAGAGAGCATGACCGTTTTTCCGTATATCGCACCGAACATGAGCGCAAAAGGAAAGTCGATGACGCTTTTTAAATAGAGCTGTGAGCTGTCACCTTCGAGCGCCAGCAGTATCGGACCGCAAATCTGAAGTCCGCCGATGCCGAAAAAGACTGTTGAATCTATAAAAGCGTTCATGTATGCGTTTTTGGTGCCGGCGAGATTGCTTAATTTATCATCCATACGAAGCCATTCACCCAGCGTCCAACCGATGACAAGCGCAAAAACAACGATGAAAAGCCCCGAGCTTTCGAGAGCTTGCTCTGATACATCGAATATGTTCTCGATAAACCCTATTGTACTTATAAGAATGACGCTTATACCGAAAATGCTTGAATTTTTAAGGTCAAGCTTTGTTTTGAAAAGACTTCCGAAAAGTCCGCCGAGCATGATTGTGCAGGCGTTGACGAATATTCCCATTTGTTTCCTCTTTTGAACGTAATATACTATATTATATCACAACGAGGAGGAAAAGTAAAATATCAAAAAGCTATGGTTCGTGTTCGGCTTTTCGGATATAACGGTGAGACTGCAAAAGAAAAAGGACTGCCGTTTGTGTGACAGTCCTTGATTATCAAACCTAAATTACTTAAGTTCAACAGTTGCGCCAGCCTCGGCGAGCTTAGCCTTGATAGCTTCAGCGTCTTCCTTGGATGCGCCTTCCTTAAGAGTCTTGGGAGCGCCTTCAACGAGATCCTTAGCGTCCTTAAGGCCGAGACCTGTGAGTTCGCGTACAACCTTGATAACTGCGAGCTTGTTAGCGCCGGCGTCAGCAAGTACAACGTCGAATTCGGTCTTTTCTTCAGCTGCAGCAGCGGCAGCAGGAGCAGCAGCACCGGCAACTGCAACAGGAGCAGCGGATACGCCGAACTCCTCCTCGAGAGCCTTTACGAGGTCTGCGAGTTCAAGAATGGTAAGAGTTTTGATTTCTTCAAGAATGTTTGTGATCTTTTCGGTAGCCATTTTAAGTAACCTCCAATTATAAAATTAATTTTGTTTGGCGCATATATTACGCCGCGGCGAACTTACGCCTCTGCGGGAGCCTCTGCTCCACCGTTTTCTTTGTCGATCTTTGCCTGAAGTACATAAGCAAGACCGTAGAGCGATTTCTGAAGCGAACCGAGCATCTTGCCAACCAGAATAGGCTTCGGCGGGATTGCTGCGAGTTCTTCAACGCCCTTTGCGTCCAGCACCTTTCCGTCAACGAAACCGCCCTTAAGCTCGAAAGTTTCGATCTTATCAGCGTATTCCTTGAGGATCTTTGCGGGAGCAATCGGGTCATCGGTAGCAACTGCGATAGCGGTCATGCCCTCGAGAACGTCCTTGAGGTCTGCGTAACCTGCTGCTTCGCATGCTCTGCCGGTAATAGAGTTCTTGTATACGCTGTAATCAACGCCTGCCTTACGGAGAGCCGCACGCAGAGCTGTGTCGTCAGCAACAGTAATACCGGAGTAGTTAACGATAACACCTGCGGATGATGCCTGAATCTTTTCAGTCAGATCAGCAACCATCTGCTTTTTCTGGGTTAAAATCTTCTCACTTGCCATGATTTCACCTCCCGATAGAAATAAAAAAATCCTTCGTTCGAATTCAAGACTCGACGAGGGACTTCACAAATGCAGAATTATATTCTTATATTTATAAAGTTCATCCTCGGCAGGAAGGTTTCCCTTTTACACGGAGCACATATTTGCGCCCTGCAACCTACGGTCTATGGAT
>JAZNFB010000382.1:0-3416 GCA_045588895.1 Candidatus Flemingiibacterium sp. | reverse complement strand
TTTTCCGTCGGAGGAACATCGTAGCGTCCGGGACGAACGGTTATCGTATCGCCCGTATTATTCTGTTCCTGAGCCTGATTTGCCTGCGGACGGTTCGGCTTGCGGCGGTGATTATGCCAACGGTGAGGCTTTTTATTACCTGTGTTTTCGGTATTGCCGCCGTGTGTATTTTTTTCGTTATTATCCATAACCTTTATGACCATAACCCATTATGGGTTCCTTTCTTGATGTGTGGGATATTTGGGGAATTTATTTAACTCTCGTTGCCGCGGCTGCAGCAGCAGAGGTTTTTGCCAGAGTAAGACTCATGTTTGCGTTTCTCTCGAGGCTGTCACGTGCGCTCATGAAGACCTCAAACAGTATAGTCAGCTTTGAAAGCGCAAATCTGTCTGCGATCTCTCGTGCCTTCCCGGGAGTGATATAAAAAATCGGGCTTGGAGATTTTGTTAATTTCACATTGATGAGATCTCTGACGGCATCCGAGAGCAGGGAATAGATATCCTTAAGCTCCTCGCGTTCCTTTGAGTTTGCAAGCTTTGAAGAATATTCATAATAAGCAAGCTCACTTGCCGCATCCCGTCTCTCTGCGAGAAGCTCGATGTAATGCTCCGCTTTTTTGTAAATTTTAAGACATTCGGTGGCGCTTTTCGGGTGGATAAGCTCTTTTGCCTTTCCGAGACTTCCGCGCGCGAGTCTGACTGCGGCGAAAAATGCATCGGGATCGTTTTCTGAGAGTAACTTTGCATCTTCATCCGCTTTCAGAGCTTCGATTATAGTCTCATCGTCAAGTGACTCAACACGGTATATCGGCGCACGGCTTCTTATTGTCGGAAGCAGGTCGTCTGCATTTTCGCAGAGTAAAAGAAACATGACATAAGACGGCGGTTCCTCGAGTATTTTGAGCATGGCGTTCTGTGCCTGTGCATTCATTGTGTCCGCCTTTGGTATGATATAAAACTTCCTTGCAAGGTCATTTGGTGCTACTGCTGTGTCCTCGCGAAGTCTGCGGATGACGTCAACGCTTATCTGTACACGGTCTTTATCCGCTTCAACGGTTATAACATCCGGCGACTTTGCACTAAGTATCTTATAGCAGTTTACACATTCCATGCAGGGACGGTCTTTTTCGTTGCAAGATGCGGCGGCAGAAATGAGATTTGCGAGAGTACGTTTTCCGCAGCCCTCACCGCCTTCAATGATATAAGCGTGAGCAAGACGGTTTGCCGCAATGTCGCACTTTAATCTTTCGATGAGCTTTTCGTTCTTCAAAAACGAATCAAATCCCGACATTGTATCGCCTCCGTCCTCTGTTTGCATAATTATACAAATAACATTATAACAGATTTTCTTCCGCTTGTCAACCGAGGATATTTATTATTTTTACCATTGTGTGAAAAACGCAGGGAAGATTTGTATTATTATGCTGAAAGTCGTAAATTTTCTGAAAATATTAGCGAAAAAGGCATTTGGGGGTTGATTTTTGACAATCGGCTGTGATATAATATACTATGTATAAGTATCGACGTTAATCGACTGTTTTATAGTCGCTGCCGCAAACCGGCTCGAAAATGGGCGTATATTTGTTAAGTGCCTGTAAACATTTGCGATTTTTAATTTAACGGCGAAAAAACGGCGTATATTATATTTGTACAGAGATTTTTAGTTAGGACGGTAAATTGTGAACGGTAAAACAATAGCCGAAAACTTACGTGAGCGTATGGAGAGTGGTTTCTCACCGTATGCTTTCAGAGAAGCAAATTCACGCGGACGTGACGTTCCGGTGCCTCCGTCAGAGGTGAGAAACGAATTTCAGCGTGACCGAGACAGAATCATTCATTCAAAAGCCTTTCGCAGACTCATGCACAAAACGCAGGTCTTTTTGGCTCCCGAAATCGAACATTACAGAACGAGACTTACCCACACGCTTGAGGTTACACAGATCGCACGAACCATCACACGTGCACTGTCTCTCAACGAGGACCTCTGTGAAGCGGCGGCGCTCGGTCACGATCTCGGACACACTCCGTTTGGTCACATAGGAGAAAAGGCGCTGCAGCGTTACTGCCTGCCTGAGTTTACTCATTACGGTCAAAGTCTTCGCGTGGTTGAAAAGCTTGAACGGCTTAACCTCACATGGGAGGTGCGTGACGGTATAGTCAATCACCAGGGCGATCATCTTGCATCAACTCTTGAGGGACGTATTGTAAAATTTGCAGACCGTATCGCTTATATCAATCATGACATTGATGACGCTGTTCGCGCAGGTATACTTTCAGAGTCGGACATTCCCGAGAAGCTTCATAAAATCCTCGGCGCAAATCATTCGGAAAGAATTAACACGATGGTTATGAGCATTGTCCGTGCGAGTGACGGAAAGAATATGATAGCCATGGAGGATGACATCAAGGCGGCAACAGACGAGCTTCGTGAGTTCCTTTTTGAAAATGTTTACTATAACGCTCACGTTCTTTCCGAGGAGGAGCGAGCAATGGGACTTATCGTGCGGCTTTTCGAATATTTCGTGAAGCATCCCGAGAAGATGCCGTTAAATTACCGCGAGCTGTGTGAACAGGAGCCTGTCGAGCGTATTGTTACAGATTTCATTTCCGGCATGACAGACAGACACGCTATCAATGTTTATGAGGAATTGTTTATCCCAAGTACATGGAGCGGATTGAGTTGAGAGGTAGATACATATGATATCACCCGAAATTGTTGAAGAAATAAAATACCGCTGTGATATTGAAGAAATCATATCGGGGTATGTACCGCTTAAGCGTGTAGGCTCGAATCTCAATGGGCGATGCCCCTTTCACAGTGAGCGAACACCTTCATTCACGGTCTTTCCGGCAACACGGAGCTTTTACTGCTTTGGATGCGGTGCAGGCGGCGATGTTGTAACATTTATAATGAAGCGCGAGAATCTTGATTATGTTTCGGCGCTCGAGCTGCTTGCCGCACGTGTCGGTGTTGAGATACCGCGTGACACACGGACTCATGAGGAGGAGCGCGGCGTAAAGCGTGAGCGTGTTCTTGCGATGAACCGTGAGGCGGCGAAATTTTTCCATGCTTGCCTATATGATAAGAGTATTGGAGCTGAAGCGCTTAAATATCTGACGGACCGCGGACTATCAGGCTCGGTTATAAAGCATTTCGGGCTTGGATTTGCTCCGGATGGATTTGGCGCACTGACCGATCATTTAACAAAGCTCGGTTACACGGCTGAAGAAATGTCTGCGGCGTTTCTTTCCGGTATATCAAAAAAGACCGGCAGACCGTACGATTATTTCAGAAACAGGGTAATTTTCCCGATCATTGATGTTACAGGCAATGTCGTTGCATTCGGCGGACGTGTTATGGACGATTCAACGCCGAAATATCTTAACACCTCCGATACGCCGGCATTTAAGAAAAGC
>JAZNFB010000381.1:0-2396 GCA_045588895.1 Candidatus Flemingiibacterium sp. | reverse complement strand
GGTGTCCATCCCTCTCGAATGATACGATGCTCGAAGCGGCGCACTTCGAAAAAAGCTTTCTTCGCTTTTGGGGCGAAAAAGTAACTTCTATCCTCGTAATACAAAGATACATTAAATTTCTTTGTGTTGCGCTTCGAACTTCGCGTAATTCGAGGGAAATAGGAACCAGCTCGCCGCAGTTTCCTATTTCCCTCGAGCTCCCTTTTGCACCTCCTTGGCTGCGCTCGAGTTGCGCTCAACTCCGCCTGCGGCTCCGGATTCGCTTTGATAGCGATAACCATTCGTCCACCTCCAACTTCGTCGGCGGCTCAATGGCTTCATTGCTTCTTTAGCACAAAACGCCGCTTTGCGGCTGAAGTTAGTTTGATGGTTTTCGGATTTTCAAAAAATCCCTCATATTCTTGTTTACAATTCACGCCAAATATGCTATAATATAATGTATGAGTAAATTTTTACGAGGTGTATCATGTCAAAGCTCACCGAATTTAAGAAATATATAAAAGATAAACACGTCGCAGTCGTCGGAATCGGCGTTTCAAATACTCCGCTTATTGATTTTCTTCTCACCTGCGGTGCAAGAGTTACTGCCCGTGACATTAAAACGCGTGATAAATTACCCGAGCTTGCCGCCACTCTCGAGAAAAAGGGTGTAACGCTCTCACTCGGTAACGATTACCTTGAAAATTTCACAGAGGATATCATTTTTAAAGCCCCGGGAATACGTGGTGATCTGCCGCAATTCCGTAACGCCGTTTCAAACGGTGCTGTCCTTACATCCGAAATGGAAGTATTCTTCGAGCTTTGCCCCTGTAAAATCTTCGGCATCACCGGCAGTGACGGCAAAACCACAACAACCACACTCACATATAAAATGCTCGAGCTTGAAATGAAAAAGCAAGGCTCGGACGCACGTGTTTGGGTTGGTGGTAACATCGGAAAACCGCTTTTACCCGAGATCGACAGCTTCCGTGAAAATGACCTTGCCGTTGTCGAGCTTTCAAGCTTCCAGCTCCATATGATGAAAAAGTCACCGTTCTGTGCCGCTATCACCAACGTCTCGCCGAATCACCTCAATTGGCACACGGATATGGACGAATACACGCTTTCAAAAGAAAACATCTTCCTCTGCAAAGGCAATGAGCGTGTCGTCCTCAATTACGGCTGTGACATTACCCGTGAAATGGCATCTTTGACCGATTGCGAGGTGATATACTTCTCCGGCAGATGCACGCCCGAGGGTAACAATGCCGCTGTTTACGAAAAGAACGGCTGTATCGTTCACAGAGATATAACCGGCAACATTAAAGAAATACTCCGCACTGACGCTATCAAAATCCCCGGCAGACATAACGTCGAAAACTATATGACCGCAATCGCACTGACCTTGGGACACGTCAGTCCCGAAACTGTAAACGAGATTGCAACAACCTTCGGCGGAGTTGAGCATCGCTGCGAATTTGTGCGGAATTTCGAGGGAGTTAAATATTACAACAGCTCGATTGATTCAAGCCCGACACGAACCGAAGCGGCACTTCGAGCATTCCGTGAAAAGCTCATCGTCATCTGCGGCGGCTATGACAAAAATATTCCCTATGAGCCGCTTGCACTGCCGCTTATCGAATGTGCAAAAAAGGTGATACTCGTCGGCGCAACCGCACCAAAAATCAAATCGGCATTACTTTCCTGCAAGGAATATAACGGCACACCCGAAATAATCGAAGCGGACACATTTGAAAACGCCGTAAATGCGGCACGTGACACGGCAGAAAACGGAGATATTGTTGTTCTCTCCCCTGCCTCCGCAAGCTTTGATATGTTCAAAAACTTCGAGGAGCGAGGTAACTATTTTAAAGCTCTCGTAAACGGTTTTTAAAAAGAAAGGACTCATAAAATGTCAAACACAGATCTTCTCTCACTGACGGCAAAGGCGGAGCGTGACCTTGCGGAAATCTTCGCCGATATTGACCGTATATCATTTGAAAACACCAAGCGTGTTATGGATTCATTCAAAAACAACCGTGTTGACGACTCTTGCTTTGCCGGCACAAGCGGCTACGGTTACGACGACAAGGGACGTGACACACTTGATAAAATTTACGCCGAGGTGTTCGGTGCAGAGGCAGCCTTTGTCCGTCACAGTATAGTAAACGGCACTCAGGCAATCGCCATCGCACTTTACGGTCTGCTCCGTCCCGGCGATATTATGCTTTCAATAACCGGCAAGCCTTATGACACCCTTGAACAGGTTATCGGCATTTCAGGCGAAGCAGGTAACGGCTCGCTCGCAGATTTCGGCGTTGAATACCGTGGGATCGATCTCAAAGACGGTAAGCTTGATTTTGATGAAATTGAAAAGCAGCTTTCCGAGTACGGTGAACGTGTAAAAATCGTCTTTT
>JAZNFB010000380.1:0-7614 GCA_045588895.1 Candidatus Flemingiibacterium sp. | reverse complement strand
CTTCGTGCTGATATACGTTCCGATTATTGCTGACTCCCTTACATTTAGCTTCAGTAAGCTTACGTTCCTTAGCGGAAGCTACAAGCTTGATTTCGTGGGATTCCAGAACTACTCGGATGCACTGTTTAAGGATACCGGTTTCGTGCAGACGCTTACTACCGGTATTAAACAGCTCATATTCGATATACCGGCAATAGTAATTTTCTCACTGTTTATGGCGGTTCTTCTTAACCAGAAGCTTGCCGGACGTGCAGCCTTCCGTGCAATCTTCTTTATCCCTGTTATCATCGCGACCGGTCTTATCGACCAGATCGACCAGTCAAACTCGATGCTCGATTACATGAGCACTACCGAACAGGGAGTTAATGACGGTTCCGGAGAAAACACCACCGGTGATATTCTTTCGGTAGTAGATATCGAACGACTCTTTGCAAACATGAAGGTTGGTACTGAGCTTGTTGATTACGTTGTATAAATGGTTAATGATATCTACGATATTATCAACCGTTCCGGCGTACAGATGCTTATCTTCCTTGCAGGTCTTCAGTCTATATCCCCTGCGATCTATGAGTCTTGCTCTATCGACGGTGCGAGTGCCTGGGAAACCTTCTGGAAGATCACCTTCCCGATGATCAGCCCGATGATTCTCGTTAACGCGATATATACGGTCATCGACTCCTTTACGTCACAGTCGAATCAGGTTATGTCGTATATTACCGACATTTACACCAATGCGACCGGCGGTCAGGTTCTCAGCTCCGCAATGGCTTGGCTCTACTTCCTCATCGTATTTGTTATAATCGGTGTGGTTGCGGCTCTGCTCAGTACATACGTCTTCTATCAGAAACGCGATTAAGGAGGGATATTAAATGAATTCTCAACAGACAAAAAATGCTCCCCGCGTTATGAAGGAGAGTAAAAACAAAATCAGAGTTGACTTTGAAAGAACCCCTCTGAAGGATCGTCTTAAAGCGAAGTTCCTCAACATGAATTTCGTTAAAAATGTAGTCGTTAAGGTTTTCACCTACGTTCTGCTTATCGGTATTTCGTATGTCATCCTCTTCCCGTTCTTCGCAAAGATCTCCGGTTCGTTCATGAGCCGCGAAGACTTCGTTGATGTAACGGTAAAGCTGATTCCGAGATACCCAACACTTGATACCTATAAGGCTATCATCAGCAGCAATAAATACTTTGAAGCCCTCTTTAACACCTTCGTTCTGTCGGTGCTTTGCGGACTTATTCAGACGTTTATGTGCTGTGTAATCGGTTACGGTCTTGCTAAGTTCAAGTTCAAGGGCAACAAGCTTGTGTTCTTACTTGTTATCTTCACGATGGTTATTCCGCACGGAACACTGCGTCTTTCGATGTTCGTAAACTTCAGATTCTTTGATGTCTTCGGTATCTTCAAGCTGTTTACGGGTGCTCCATTGAACCTGATGAACACTTATTGGCCTTTGGCACTTCTCTCATTCGGCGGTCTTGCCTTTAAGAACGGACTTTACATCTTCATGATGCGTCAGTTCTTCCATGGCGTACCGGATGAGCTTGAAGAATCCGCGTACATCGACGGCAGCGGCGTTTTCAGAACCTTCATTCAGATCATTCTGCCGCTTTCTGTTCCGATGATGATCACGATCTTCCTCTTCGCCTTCTCGTGGCAGTGGACTGACAACTTCTATACGGAGCTGTTCATTCCGAACAATGATAAATTCATTCTCATGCCCGACGTTGTTGCGATCCCGAAGACACTTGACACGGAATATGCCGCACGTAACCTTTACGAATCCGCAATCAAGAATACCTGCGGTCTTCTGATCCTTGCTCCTCTGCTTGTTATGTATGTATTCCTGCAGAGATATCTGATCGGTGGTATCGAGCGTTCCGGTATCGTTGGTTAATTTCAAAATTAAAGCCACTTGTCATAATCGGCAAGTGGTTTTTCTATATTTGAGTCTTGACAACTCGTCCAAAATGTGGT
Organism: Candidatus Flemingiibacterium sp.; assembly: GCA_045588895.1. Lineage (GTDB taxonomy): Bacteria > Bacillota > Clostridia > Oscillospirales > CAG-272 > Flemingiibacterium. The sequence continues at coordinate 5,636 of JAZNFB010000380.1, read as the reverse complement.
ATAATTATTTTCAGCACACAGTGTGCTGGGCGGCGGAGGTGATTTTATGTCTGATGGCGGACAAGTGATGATATGCGATGAAATGAGTAAAAGCATAATCAATACGGCGGAGGCTCTTGCGATGGAATACGGTTCGGATAATGTTAACGTGCGCCGTATATTGCAGACGCTCGGCATCACAAACCGTGTGTTTTATAACCGCTTCCACAATGTCACCGAGGTTCTTGATATTGTCTATGAGAATATAGTGGAGCGTATACGGGAGAGTATAACTTCAAAATTCGATCCGGACGGTGATTTTTTCAAGCAGGTGATAGATATTGTCTCGAATACGCTTGTGATGTCATATGAAATAAAAAAGAATTTCAACAGCTACGTTTTCGAAACTGATTCACTCACAAGCAGTAACTACGAATGGTGGAAAGCGCAGATCGGGACACTCGTAAAATTCGGCATAAGCCATGGTTATCTCAAGGAGCTTGATACAGAGGCGATGAGCTATGCAATTTGGTGCTTTATCCGCGGTTATAACGCTGACGCACTCGGACGAAGGATTCCGATGGATGCGGCACTTGCCGATTTCAAGTATTCATTTGGCGTATTGCTTGATGGAATGAAAGCATAAATGTTTGTGATAAATCAATTGAAACAAGGAAAGGAAGCCCGATGAAACGGGTGAATTATTATAATGCATAATGTAAAACTTGTTGTGGATTCGTCTGCAAATTTAACGGAGCTTTCCGGCGTTTCGTTTGCCTGTGCGCCGCTGAAGATTGTAACATCGGAAAAGCAATATATTGACACCAAGGCACTGGACGTTCACGGAATGGTCAAGGAGCTTTACAGCTACAGCGGAAAATCGTCCACGTCCTGCCCGAATACGAGCGATTGGATGTCAGCATTCGGAGATGCAGAGGAGATAATATGCTTTACGATAACAAGCGCACTTTCAGGCAGCTATAACTCGGCTTGCACGGCAAAGCAGTTATATGAGGATATGCATCCCGGTCGCCGCGTTCTTATTATTGATTCGCTTTCGGCAGGACCGGAGATTGCGATGATGGCAGAAAGGGCGGCAGAGATGATATCGGACGGGCTGGGTCTTGATGAGATAGGAAAGGGACTTTATGAATACAAAACCGAGCTTGTGTTTGTTCTTGAATCGATGAAAAACCTTGCAAACAACGGTCGTATCAGCAAGCTTGCGGCAGCGGCGGCAGGTATTTTGGGTGTACGCGCTGTTGGCAGGGCGAGCGATGAGGGTACACTTGAACTGCTGTCGAAGTCACGCGGAACTTCGAAGGCACTTGCGGATATGATTGGACACATGAAGGAAATGGGATACAGTGGCGGAAAGGTTAGAATTGCACACTGTCTCAACTCCAAGGCGGCGAATCAGCTTAAGGGAAGGATTGAGGTGTTATACCCGAGTGCTGATATAACGATTGAGGAATGTCGAGGACTTTGCAGCTTTTACGCCGAAATGGGCGGTATGCTCGTCGGCTTTGAGGTATAAGCTTTTTTTGGTGATATGAAAAGGAACTGGTTGCTTGCAGCGGCGGTTTCTTTTTTTATGCTGCAAAGTAATTGTTTGTGGATTTGACGGATGAGGTGTCGCCGGACGTAACGAGACGGATGATGTGTAAAGCACGTCGCTTTGAAGTTCAATGAGGAAGCACGTGACCTATTATTTCCAACAAAACTTCTTTCCGGGCGATATTTCTCACGTTATCTCGACCCCAAAACCGTCCAATATACAAACAAAAACCGACATGAAAAAGTCCTTTCTTGCGGTATAATTATCTCACAAGAAAAAAAGGACGGTAAAAATTATGGCATTTCAAAAAATTTTACGGGACAGGCTTACTAAATTGATTCTTGGCGAGAGTGCTAAGGATGGGGAGTCCGCGGTTGATCTCTCCAAGGTTGATTCGTTACATATTATCAAAGGGATGGGCGTAATGTTTTTTTCGTTTATCCTCGGTCGCTCGGGCGCGGTGTTTTCGTGTTACCCATTTGGTATATCATTGCTTTCGACAATAAATAATTTTGTTCCTTACACCTATATGGGTCTGCTTCTGTCATCGCTCACGGTAAGGCCGTACAGTATTGCTTCGGCAGTGGTTTATACTGTAACATTACTGCTCCGTTTCGCACTGTGCCGCCTGCTTTCGGATGGGACGGCGACGGTGAAGCTGCCGTTTATCAACAAGCTTAAATTTGCACCTAAAATACCAAAGAACGCAGTTAATGGGATGTTTGATGAAAATATACTTCTCAGGTGCACTGTTTCCTGCTTTGCGGCGTTTGTTTTCGGTCTTTACCGACTTATCTCGGGTGGATTTCTCTATTATGACCTTTTCGGTCTCTTAGCAGGATTTCTCATCTGTCCGCTTCTGACGCTTGTTTTAACGGGAATGTTCACAAGCGATGAGCAGTTTGCCCGTTTTGCACGTCTTTCCTCGGCGGCACTGGTTTTCATTACTGTGTATGCTTTGCGTGATTACAGTATATTCGGTTTTTCGCCTGCGTTTATGGCGGCGGTGTTTGTAACATTATGGGCGGCATCAAGCGTTGGCGGACTTAAGGGCTGTGCGCTCGGACTTTTTGTCGGACTTGCCTGCGGCGGCGTTAATGTTACAGGCGTGCTCGGGACACAGATGCTTGCTTATTCGATCGGCGCGGCTCCCTGCATTATGGCGATAATCGGACTTTGTGTCGGCGCATTTTGGCGCATATCGCGAGTGGCGGCGATCAGCGGTGCTTGTGCTGCTGCGGTGATGTTCGGTCTGACGCTTGACGGGTATGCCGTTCTTGCAAGAATAGTGCCGGATGTGATGTGTGCGGCGGTTTTGTTTTTGCCGCTGTCACGTTACGGTATACTGCCGAAATTTGCCCTTTTTACACGTACCGATTACGAGAGGGCAGAGGAGGATATCTCTGTACTGCGAAAAAAAGAAAATGACACGGTGATGCGGATGAACTCGCTTTCGGAGGCTTTTGCCCATCTTTCGGACACGCTATATACACTTTCCGACCGTGTGCGTCGCCCGGGTGTGGTTGATTTGAAGCAGGTTTGCGACAATGTGTTTGAGTCGTTTTGTTCACGCTGTTCTATGCAGTCGCACTGTCTTGAGCGTGATTATATGTCAACGCTTGATGCACAGAGCAAGATTACTGCCGCACTTTATAAAAAAGGACGCTCCGAGCTTGAGGACGTGCCTCCGTTTCTCCGTGAGCGTTGCTTTAATATAACGGCGATTGTTGATGAATTGAATATTTCAACGGCGAAGCTTATTGAAAAGCTGATAAAAAATGACAAGACAGAGGCGTTTGCGCTTGATTACGAAGCTATGTCGAAACTGCTTGCCGAGCAGATATCGAAGAATGAGGAAGAATATAAGATCGATACAGAGCTGACTGCGGCACTGCGTAAATCGCTTCGGTATATGGGAATCGGAGCGACACGTGCAATCTGTTACGGCGCAAGAAAGAAGCAGATAGTCATCGGCGGCGTTGACATATCGAGAGTGCATATTGGCGGTGACGATATAAGAGAAGCAATCGAGCGTACCGTCGGGACTTATCTTAATGCGCCCAGATTCAGCATTGACGGAGAGGATGTTACAATGACACTTTCGTCACGCCGCCGCTTTAAAATTGAGAGCGCAAAGGCAACGAGCATCAAGGAATCTGAGAGCGCAAACGGAGACACAGTGTCTTCTTTTGAAAACAAAGAGGATTATTTCTATACGCTTATCTCTGACGGCATGGGAAGCGGACGTGAAGCGGCACTCACATCAAAGCTCTGCTCCGTTTTCATTGAAAAGCTGCTCATGGGCGGTAACGGTAAGGCTGTGACGCTTGAGATGCTTAACGGCTTTATGCGCTCACGCAGCACGGAATGCTCGGCGACGGTTGATCTTGCCGAAATTGACCTTATAACGGGCGAAGCTTGCTTTGTGAAGAGCGGTGCGGCACCGTCATTTGTTGTACGCGGCGGAAACCTATATAAGCTGCAGTCAAAAACCGTGCCGATCGGTATCATGCACGAGCTTGACGCTGAAAAAATACGCTTCGATCTTTGTGAGGGTGACATTATCATCATGCTGAGTGACGGAATAACACAATCGCTTGAGGATGGCGTATGGCTTGCGAATCTTATCACGTATGAATGGGATGACAGCCTCTCCGTGATGGCGGAAAAAATTATCGACAATGCGGCAATCAACAACAGTCGGAGTGATGACATGACGGTTATAATGGTTCGTGTGACGTCGGCAGAGGCGGAGTGACAAAATTTGAATAAAAACGGGGGAATACAGCAGAGAAAGAATTAATATATTTGTAATGAAACCACGTCAAGACCGACGGGAAAGGCAGACAGGTGATATTACAAATGAAAAACCACAAAAAAACCGACACGATCTTACTCGCAATTTTACTTTTTGCGCTCTCCGGAGGTGTACTTGCATATAACATACACACCTTTAGCGGCGGTGAGCTTGCGGTGTCACTGCACGATCTCACATACGGCATTACAAAAGAAGGTGAGGTTATAAGCACGTACACAGAAGCGAATCTCACAAAAAATGACAGCATTTACACCGCAGTCAGACCGATTGAAACGCCGACCGATATGAGCGTGGCAACCGAGCTTCCGCCACCCATAGTCACACCGCCGACAGAGTGAAAAAACTGCCGCGTATCAAGATCGGCGCACCGACAGTGGCTTTTATCGTTCTTCTGATAATTCTTGATAGAAGCCTGCTGTCACTGCTCGCTCTCGCCGCCGCGCTTATTCATGAGCTTGGGCATCTTGCGGCGATGTTTCTCGTCGGAACAAAAGTGACAGAGATCGAAATGACCGTTTTCGGCGCGGAGATACGCACTCGGACAATGTCGCAAAACTCACTTGAAAATATCGTGATATTCGCATCGGGTGCGGCGGCGAATCTTATCTCGGCACTTATTGTGTATACGCTTCCGAGTGCATCATTTGAAGCGTTATTTTTTGGCGGTGCGTCACTTTCGCTCGCTGTTGTGAATCTTCTGCCGATAAGGACACTTGACGGAGGATGTATTTTAGAGGCGGTGATTGTTCCTCTTATTCCGAAATATGCGCCGCTGATACTTGATATAATATCGCTATTCACGCTCGGTTTGCTCTGGCTTGCGGCGGCATATCTTTTGCTTATTGCAAACGGTAATCTTTCGCTTATGCTTTTTTGTATATATCTTTTTGTAACGCTGTTTTTGAGAGGTGAAGCCGAAAAATGACGAGGGCAATAAAAAACCGACACACCCTTTTTTGAATGTGTCGGTCGTATTTATTTGTACTGAAACTTACGCAAGCTCTGCGAAGTACTTGATTGTACGAACCATCTGGCTGGTGTAGGAGTTCTCGTTGTCGTACCAAGAAACAACCTGTACCTGATAGGTGTCGTCGTCGATCTTTGCAACCATGGTCTGAGTTGCATCGAAGAGAGAACCGTAACGGATACCGATAACGTCGGAGGATACGATCTCGTCGGTGTTATAGCCGAAGGACTCGGTTGAAGCAGCCTTCCTTGGAGCGTTGATGCTGTCCTTGGTAACATCATTGCCCTTAACAACAGCGATAAGGATAGTGGTCG
>JAZNFB010000379.1:0-3390 GCA_045588895.1 Candidatus Flemingiibacterium sp. | reverse complement strand
TCACCACGCTATTTTTTCGCTTGCAATTTCACGCTCCATAAACAGTGACACTTCATCGCCCTCATATCCGAGCGAATAAGCAAGAGCAAGCTTCATATATGCAGTTTCATTTGTGAGTGAAAAGATCGGCTTCATACCGCGATTCAAAAGGTCAGCCGTTGTTGAGTATGTTCCGGATGATAACCTCATATGCTCCGAAAGCGGCGATAAATAAACATCAATGTTACGCTTATTGCACATATCAAGCAAATACAGCACCGAATGACGTGTGTACCCCTCTTTCACACCGGAGCGTTCAACACAAGCCGTTGCCGAATGGTAGCTTCCGTGAAGAATCGCACGAATTTCCGATGACGGGTTATAAGCCGAATAGTCAATGCCGACATACGGTTCAATTCTCATAACACATTCGTCAAGTCGCTTAAGTGCACCTATAAGCGGATACTCAACCTGCACCTTATACGGTTTTGCATCAGTGTACAGACACATATCAGCCGAAAAGAAGTCTCCCGTAAAATTAGCACATTGCCGCAGATGCGCGCCGTGATGGAGATAGATAACGCCGTCGGAATTTCGGTAAGGAACATAAACACCTGCCCCGAATCCTCGCTCTGCAAGTTCAACAGCCGCACGGAAATTATCGTGACCGTTTGCCCGCTCGTCTGTCAGCGTATAATCGCTTGAAACAAGGAAGATCGGCTTCTTCCACCAGCCTGCAAGTGCAAGCGAGAGAAGGCTTGATGTATATGCAAGAGTGTCTGTACCGTGTGCAACAATTATGGCTGAATATTCATCGGGATCAATCTCCGAAAAAGCCTCAAGCAAGCGGTTAAGACGTGAAAATGTCATGTTCTCGCTCAGTATATCAAGCGGATGCGAATATTCAAATTCAACATCTGTAAAGCCGCCACTGTAAAGGTGCTCGGCAAGAAGTGATACAGTTTTTTTACCGTTTGCGGCAAGGTGACCGCTTTCATTAACGGTGGTACTGATTGTTCCGCCGGTCATCATGATAAGAATTTTCATCATAAATTCTCCAATCAGCGTATAGCCTTGTCAAGCTCCGCTTTGATTTTTTTCATGTCGATAAGCATATCCTCTTTTTTATGAGGATCGCGAAGAAGTGCCGAGGGATGGTAAACTGCACATATGCGTCTGCCGTTTCGCTCATACCACAGTCCATGCTCCTTTGTAATTTTGAAATCAGGCTTTATAAGACGCATTGCGGAAATTCGTCCGAGGCAAACAATAAGCTCAGGATCGATAAGGCGTATCTGCTCGTCAAGATAATCGATACAGGCATCCTCCTCAGCGGGAAGCGGATCACGGTTCTTCGGCGGACGGCATTTTAATATATTTGCTATGTAAACGTCCTCGCGTGGGATATCGACAGCCTCAAGGAAACGGTCAAGTAACTTTCCCGCTGCACCGACAAAAGGGATTCCCGAAAGGTCCTCCTTTTCTCCGGGAGCTTCACCGACAAACATCAGTCTTGCATTTTTGTTGCCTGTTCCGAACACGCAGTTGGTACGGGTTGCAGAGAGTGCACATTTCTCACAAGAGGTACAAGTAGCTTCAAGCTGTTCCCACGTCATGGCTAAAATTCCTTTCAATATTATGTAATACCTATATTATACCATATATTTTTCTTAAAAGATATAGTTTTTTGAAAATTTTTAATTTTTTAATAATACTTACACCGTGTTATATGGGGTATGGAAAAAATTTAGGGGTTTCAATTTTGCGCTTGTTGGATTATAATATTAATAAGACTACTCCACGTGCGAAATGCACCGTGTTCAATATATAAGAAAGGATCACCCCGATGGAACATATACTCATAAGCCCCGGCAAACTGAAGCTGATGCTCACAAAATCCGACCTTGACAGATACGATCTTGACTGCGAAGCGATGGACAGCGAAGACACACTGACTCGTCAGGCATTCAGAGAGCTGCTTGCTGATGTCAAGCGAGTTTCGGGCTTCGATGCCGCAGATGACAAGGTATTCATTCAGCTCTATCCCTCACGTGACGGCGGCGCGGAAATATACATAACCAGACTCACGTTAAATAAAGAACCAACCACTCGAAAGGATGACACCGTAAAATTAACAAATGTTTACCGTTTTGAATCAATGGAATCATTGCTTGAAATCTGCTCGTATATAAGCTCACAAAATATCACCGACGGCAAACGTCCTCCTCTGCCGGATGAAAGCTCTGCGTGGAATACAGACGGAAAATATTATCTCATCTGCGAGGAGAATGTCACATACCGTGAATATCTGCGTTCCGGCAAAAGCGACCGCTTCGGCGAATATATCCCGGAGCGCTGCAAACGTCTGAAATCCCCTGTCGCCTTGCCGTATATCAAGGAACACTGCACCTGCATTTGTGAGCATGATGCAATATCACAGCTTGCAAATCTTGCTTAAATAAGGAAATGCCCTCACCCGTTTTATTTGCGAGTGAAGGCGTTTTTCTTTATACAATAGTCATTCTTCCGAAATAAGATGGGATATGGAAATCGGGCTTTTCACGGCTGACCATCTTCCAGCAGCCCCAGTGTGGAAACTCGGTTTCATCGCCACACTTATAAACATTCGCAGGATGCTCAAGTCCCTTTTTAAATTCATAGTTCGGAATGTGCTTTTTGATAAATTCAAACGGCACAGTCAGATCGATCGTCCAATAATCATCGTGAATTTCAGCCTTGATATCAAGCATCTCGGCGTCTTCCTCGGTAAGTCTTGTGAGATCGTCATGGCGGTTACGTCTGAATGCCATATTGGTAACAGCGTTTGCGTTCATTTCAAAATTAAAATACTTATCTGTATGTACGGGATCGAAATTGATGAACCATTCAACGCAGCTGTCAAGATGAACATACTCATAATGCTTTGTTGCAACAGCCTTGGGATTCTTCTCATATGTGGTGAAATGTGCATGGAAGCCTATATCGCTGTATGTTGCGTAAAACTCCACCTTTGGGCAGTAACCGTTTGGATCAACATAATCCGTAATCGTTATAACCGGAACATTTGCCGAACCTTTTTCAACAATTGTGTACATTGTTTTTCTCCTTGATACAATAATGTTACGGATTCATGAGTATCTGACCGAGTCTTGATTCCTTGTCGATGATAACAACCTTATCTTCGCCGGTCAGCGATGCCTTAAGTGCATCAAGTGCACGTGTGAACTCATAAAAATCCTTTTTCTCATCTGTGTTATATGCCTCGGCAAGGAGTCGCATATATTCCTGCTCACCCTCTGCCGCGAGACGTGCCGCTTCAGCTTCAGCATTTGAAACGATGATGTTCACTTCCTTGTCAACCTCGTTTCTGATGATAGACGCTTCATAATTACCGAAGTCGGAGGCCAAGCG
>JAZNFB010000378.1:0-2837 GCA_045588895.1 Candidatus Flemingiibacterium sp. | reverse complement strand
CTGTGAGCTCGGTTGGGAGTACAAACGTGAACTATATCAATGGTCTCATCCTTGAGAAGCTCTTTGTAATCGGTGTAGCACTTAGCACCCTCGTATGTTGAGCCGTAGTCCTTTGCCAATGATACGGCAGCTTCAGCTCTTTCGGGAATAAGGTCGCAAAAAGCAACGATGTCAACTCCGGCCTTGATGAGTCCGGGTATATGTTTTCCTCCTGCGATACCGCCGCATCCGATGATGCCGGCTCTTATTTTATTTGATGAATTAATCATATTTATGGTCCTTCAAAATAATCAGAATCTGTAAATATCCTTGGTTTTGGCGGACTCGTAGATACCTTCGAGTATCTGGGTAACAACGTACGCTTCCTCGGGCTTTACGAGAGCGTCGGTGTTGTTTCTGACTGCGTTTATCCAGTTCTTCCACCAGCAATCGTTTGTGGGGTTAGCTGCAAGGAGCGCTTCGCTTCCTTCGCTGAGGTCAATGGTTTCGGAGTAGAGCTCGCCGTTTCGAACTCCGTTTATCATAAGAGGACCGTCCATCTTATCGCAGCCTGCCTTTGTTCCGTAGAGATAGCAGGTGAAACCGGTGCCTTTTCTTGTGTTGAGAGCCCAGGAAGAACGGAGGGTTATTGTCGCGCCGTTTTCCATTGTGATGAAACCGAATGCGGAGTCTTCAACGTTGAACTTTTCGGGATCCCAAGAACCCCACTGAGCTGCCTGCTCTTCCGGAGGCACCTTGTTGAAAGCGTGATAAATGTTACCAACGCAGTACTTGGGCTTGTAATTGTTCATAGTCCAAAGGGTCTGGTCAAGAGCATGGGTGCCTATGTCAATGAGAGCACCTCCGCCCTGCTCGTATTCATCAAGGAAAACGCCCCAAGTGGGAACTCCTCGGCGACGGAGCGCAACCGTTTCCGCCATATATATATCACCGAATACGCCCTTGTCTGCAGCGTACTTCATATACATATGCTCTGCGCCAAAACGGCTCTGATATCCGATGGTGAGGATCTTTCCGGTGCGTCTTGCTGCGTCAACCATTTTCTTTGCCTCGACGGAGTTGATAGCCATGGGCTTTTCGCACATAACGTGCTTGCCTGCCTCAAGAGCATCAACAGTGATAAAGCTGTGAGAACGGTTAGGTGTGCAAACGTGAACAATGTCAATTGTTTCGTCCTCGAGAAGCTTTTTGTAATCTGTGTAGACCTTTGCTTCCGGTGTTCCGTATTCATTTGCAGCAGCTTCGGCTCTTTCAAGAACAATGTCGCAGAAAGCAACCATTTCAACGCCTTCAGCTTTCTTTAGACCGGGCATATGCTTACCGTTTGCGATACCGCCGCAGCCGATTATAGCAGCTCTTATGGTATCAGATGCATTTACCATATCTTTATCCTCCGTGATATTTAAGTCTTGGTTTAAAATGTCCTCGGTATATATTATTGTAGCAACCCGAAAAAGTTACAGCAAATATACCTGTGATGATTGTACCATTTTTGAGTATCAAAGTCAAGGTTTTTTGACATATTTTTGTGGGAAATATGCATAAAAATTGCCGTTAAAAAGATGAAAAAGCTATGCCCGGTCCTGCGTTAAAAATTAAGAAAAATATCGCAAATTTCTTTGATCCTCGGGTCGTATCTGATGGGCTCGAATTTACTGCTGATAATGATCCGGTCAAGGAAAATATCACGCAGTTTTTTGCCGCCTCTTGCCTGGCTTTCGGATACGTCGTCAACACGTACCGACTGTACGCGGTTGACCAGGGGCGAGCGGTATTTTATGTCTTTCACAGCGTCTCCCGCGGCCGCATATCTTGCTGCCTCGTCAAGAGCAGACAAGGTTTTTTCGGTATCGCCCTTATCCATATAAAGAGCCGCAAGCTTGTGGCAGGTTTCCATCATGGTTGCGTAGAGACCGTAGAAATCGCCTTCGGGGTAAATGCCGCGTCTGATCTGAGCCGCAAGCTCATAAAGCTGGATTTTCTGATCCTTGGACAGCGTACCGTCAAGCTCTGCGCAGGCTTCGATTGCGGAAGTAAGCTTTTCGGTATAAGAGATGATGTTTTCCTGGTAAGCGATAAGTCTTTCTTCGCCCTCGGATACGTTCGGCAGCATATCCTCGCGGCAACTCAGTCTCTTGGGAAGGCTCATTGCGATGCGGCGAGCCATTTCTACGTCGCGAAGGTCGTTATAGCAGTGGAGGCAAAGGATACGTTTAGCTTCAAGACGGATGGAGTCGTCGGTGCAGTTTGCAAGGATATCCTCGTAAATGCTCTTGATTTCATCGGAATAGTGCTTGATGGCCGATGGACGGTCGCAGCTGAGATAAAGAGCGTAGAGAAGCATATATTTCAGCCTAAAATTGCGGGGGAAGTGAACGAGGGCTTCGCGGATGGTGTCGATTGCGGCTCTTAGGTTGTCGCTTTCAACAAATTCCTGGAATTTTTCGGCGTATTCACGGATCTTGTCCTCGTGGTCAAACTGTTCCATACACATGATCTCGTCTGTTGTTACTTCGAAATAATCGGCGATAACGGGTATCATTTCGATTGGAGGATATTCCTCACCGCTTTCGATTCTTATAAGTGCTTTTATGGGCATTTTGAGATATTTTGACAAGAATTCCTGGGAGATGCCTTTTGCGTTACGAAGCTGCTTGATCTTCTTTCCGATTTCAATAAACATAGCGTTGTCTGCCTTTCTGATTGTATATAAATTCTGTTTTTATTCAAAAAAATTGCCGTTTGACAAAGAAAAAATACTTCATCTTATATATATCTATAATAATTATAAAGCAGATACGCCCCTTTGTCAATATAAAGCGGAGAATTGAAAAAAT
>JAZNFB010000377.1:0-3982 GCA_045588895.1 Candidatus Flemingiibacterium sp. | reverse complement strand
TGAGGAAGAGTGACAACAAAGCATATCAAGCAAAAAGGGCGGCAGAAATGTCGCCCTAATTTTTTTGAAATTTTTTAAAAAACTTTTGCAAAAGGTATTGACAACTACGGCAAAGTGTGGTATAATATATACAGACAAGGGGGTGATACCAATGAGCAGAGCCGAAACAATAATAAAAAAGCTCATTAAGTTGATGCAACAACTTAACAAGCTTATGATTGAGATTATATCACTCGCTGGGTGGATAATAATCTTAATCAAACTCTTTACATAGGAGAGGGGGCGAAAGCCCCACTCTCCCCATCTTAAAAGAGTATAATAATTATACCACGGAGAAAGGAGAAATGTCAAGTGAAAAAAGAAATATTTACACTTTCTTTTGAAATTGCGAAGTTTTTAGGTTTGCTGGGTTTTATAATTGCTATGGCTGTTTTGGTTCTTAAATAAAGGTATAAACTAGATAAACATGATCTGAAAGAGGTGATTGCGTGACGGTTAAAGAGCTTCGTGCGGCAACAGGAATGACGCAGAAAGAATTTGCAGAGTATTTCGGCGTATCTCTCCGCACCGTGGAGAGTTGGGAGGGCGGTAAACGCAACTGCCTTGACTATGTGCTCAAGCTAATGGAGTATAAGCTAAGAAACGAAGGACTCATACGAGATGCGAAACCTTAAAAATATTTTTTAAAAATTTTTGAGAATTTTTTCAAATTACTTGCCCCGGCGTATTTGGTTACGCCGGGGATTTTTGCGATCACAGCACATTCAAGATATCGGCTCATTTTCCTCCTCTACCGAATCTACCCACGCCTGTATAATGCCGCGCTTGAAAGCGCATGAATACAGAAATATAAATTCCGATACAGACGGACGTTGCAAAATGTCCCTTGAATGATAGAGTAGCTTTGAGCATTCGGCACAACTGCATTCCCAAATTCTTTCGAGCGCATATCGAAGTGAACGCTCGATCGTGCTGTATGTACATTTCTGAGAGGTTGCAAGTTCGGCGTATAGACATTTTATCGGTCCCTCGATTACGAGATCGTTTGATATGACATATTGGAGTGCGCGCAGTAAACATTTGGATGATTTACTCCACTTCACAACTCCCAAATGCAGGAGGGATAAATATATGTATTCGTTATTATCATGGTGATGCATAGCTGTCATTGTTAATACCTTTCATTGTGTTGATTAAAGGAATCATGCTATGATAAACTCGGCATCCTCATTGCGCGCCTCGATTCCGTGTTTCTTCATTTCTTCGTCTACAAAATGACTTCTGCTGAAGTAATTCCAGATGTCATCTCTCGGAAGTCCGTAAATATCCCACAAGGCAAACACGGTTTCCATTCTCGGGAAGGTACTGCCATGCTCGATGTTGCGGATTGTTTCAACGGATACGTCTGCCCACTCGGCGGCAAGCTCTTGTGAAATGTGTTTCTCTTTTCTTGCGGCGGCAAGGATTAGCCCCATGCTGACAAAATTTATCATCTTTCGACATCCTTTCACGCCATTATACCTGTAAAACGTAGAAAGGAACAGGGAATATATTACCGATTATGAAAAGATGCTGATAGATGCTTGCTCTATGTTTTTTTATAAATAGAAACAGAAAAGGCGAACACTCGACCTATCATCACGATATCGGAAGTGTTCGCCTTGTTCTGTTTTGGTGACCCGTACGGGAATCGAACCCATGTTACAGCCGTGAAAGGGCCGTGTCTTAACCGCTTGACCAACGGGCCATTTCCCAGCCTATTGGCCGAGATAAATGGTAGCGGAGATTGGACTTGAACCCATGACCTACCGGGTATGAACCGGTTGCTCTAGCCAACTGAGCTACTCCGCCATATAATATTAGCAACACTGGTTCAGAACCACGGTGCTCTTCTATTATATCACAAGCAAAACGCTTTGTCAATAGGTTTTTGAAAAATATTTGAGTTATTTTTAAAAATATACTGCACGGTTTTTTACGCCGCGCAGCACTTTACTATTTTTAGTTTACATCAATATAAATTTCAGCGAAATCGATTGTGAATGTCTGGCTTGATTTTATCTCAACGACTGCATATGTCTGTCCCTGTGCAGACTTCGGGATAACATAGCAGAGAACAGGATAGGATGTGTATACTCCGTCACAGCTCTCCATTCCGACATATGTGCATACCTTTGAGTTGACATATACCGTTGGCGGTGTTGAGGCGACTTCACGCTTTGATGTTGAAAATTTTAACGTCACCGTTGAACCGGCCGGAACATCTCCGAGAGGGATATTAAGCACTGTAGTATTTGACGGAGATACTGTCTCAGGCAAGAACTGAACAGTTCCCACTCCACTTGTAAAGGAGCGCCAATTCATAACCATATCTTTATAAGATATCATTAAACGGCGGTTTATTGTCATCAGCTTATCGTATGAACCGATAGTTGTAATAACATTCCAAAAGCCTTCATTTTCCGTGAGTGAGCTTCTTGCATTTGGAGTTGTTATTTTTTCAGATTCCTCTATAGCGGTGTTCAGGAAAAAGTTGAACATATAAACTTTATCTGCGCCCTGAGAAAATGCGTTTGCCGCAATGCCTGCCATGGTTTCGAGTGTATGATCGCCTCTTGTACCACCGGGCCATACTCTGTGATTGTTGGTTTCGATGTTGACCGCAAATTCAATATTCTCACCGAGCAGCGATTTCCAAAGCTTTGTGGGTATATCAGTATAGCTGCATTCATAATAGCTTGATGCAGTAACCGTATCGACGATACCCTCTCTTGCCCATGTTATAACATCAAGACCAAAATCATAGCAATCCTGAATATCAGGTGCAACGCGAACTGCAATTTTTATCTCATGCCCATATTTTTCCTCGTAAACTGCAACAAGGTCGTAAACCTGACGCATAAATTCATTGAGGATATCAAGTCCGTTATATTCACCGCCAAAATGCCAAAGGTAAGGGTCACGCATATAGTCGAGCTCAATTCCGTAACAGTCATAGTGATTAAGCGCTTCGTTTATATATGAAAGCACATATTCGCGAACAAGTTCATGAGTATAATCCATAGCGTAGTCTCGATACTGAACAAACGAATGATGTTGAACTCGGCGAATCTGCGGATTCTTATACCAAAATTCGGTTTTTGACATTTGAGGACCCACGTCAACTAAGTTGTGATTATCATTCATACGGAACGACAGCCACGGATTGATTCCAATCTCGCTGAAGGTGTCGATCCATACGCCGATATAGTCGCTGCCGAGTATATCGTATACCCGATGAGCTCCGATTGCAACCGTATTGCTCTTAAAATCGGCTGCCTCGCCGCCTTGCTCCGTCTGATGATACATTTCGAGATAGCTTGTCTGTATTTCGGAGGGCATAACCTGGTCAACATTTATAATATAGTCAGTAACATGACTGCCTTCAAAGCTTCTCGCAAAGTCGATAAAGTCCTGCACATTCAGCGAGTTTTTGCCGATGTTGGAAAGATAGTTTGTGCAGTCGTGGTTGATCATAATTCCGTTGACCTCATACTGCGCTTCAACTGCCGGATCCCATGCTGTTACATCCTGTCTTGAAGATTCCCGTGCTCTCTCGGCATATGCTGCCGCAGAAATTCCCAAATCGTCACCTGCCACAGTGCTTGCATTTTCCGGAATCGCATCAACGGCGATAAGCGAGAAGTGATCGACACAGTACTCCTGAACAAACTCAGGGTACGGACCGCCTGCGACCTTTATACTGCTTATATCAACTGCGGTATCGATATAGAATTCAGCCTTCTGCCAATCATTTCCGCAGTAGATTGTGAACTGATTGCTTGTTGCGTCTGAAAAGTTAGCAACAATACGCAGTCGGGTGATTTCTCCCTCATGCTGTGTGCGGAAGTAGCCTGTAAACTTATATTTGCCTGCAGGGATCGCGGACGTTGGAGTGTATGTAAAGCCCGTCCAGACTACGCTGATTTTGTTCATTGAGAGG
>JAZNFB010000376.1:0-2038 GCA_045588895.1 Candidatus Flemingiibacterium sp. | reverse complement strand
TTGGAAAGAGAGGTTTTATTATGACTGCTAATAAATTTTCAAACGCACTCGGCAATATTGGTGAAAGCTACGTCGATGAAGCCGTAAACTACACCGCAAAAAAGAAAAGTAACGCTTGGCTGAAATGGGGAGCGATTGCAGCCTGCTTCTGCCTTGTTGTAGGTGTCGCGTTCCGAATTGCAATCGGCTTCTTCCCAAGCCAAATGACCGATGCCTACCGTGAAGGAACGCTCATTGAAATTGCCAACGAAAGCGAACTTCCGGCGCAGTATGAAGGAAAGCTCCTTGCCTTTAATTTAGGCTTTGAGCAGTACGAATTTTATTATAAAACGGATGGCAAAGCTGAAAACACAGACGATTGGTATTCCTTGCTTGCATCCAAGTACGATACCAATGGCGACATTATTTTGCATTGTATGTTTGGGGATACCACCGTGGAGGATTGGAAGGTCAGCAGGGTTTTCACCAAGGATGCAACACAGTCCAAGACCGTAAACGGTGTTGAGGTTCAGATCGCTCAAAATGATAATTCTTTGAAGTACGAATATTGGTACTACGCGATTTTTGAGTATGATGATGTTGTGTACGATATTCGTGTTCAGTCTGACAATGCCGACTATGTTTATGAGGTTCTTAATAAGCTTATAAATGCAGAATGAGATCATAGCTCCAAGGGTGTCGCTTTGGCGGCACCCTTGTCGTGCTTTACAAATCCTTAAAAATGTGTTATAATTAAAAACGGAAAGAAGGTATGCTCCGATGAGAAAAATATGCTCTTTATTGCTTACCATAATCGTTTTATCCGTTGCTTTGACATCGTGTTCAAACACTGCGGAACACATCGGTGCAGAAGCCGATTATATCGTTATACACTCAAGATCGCGCGAAGAATCAAGCGGAATATTCTGCATTGACTCTGACGGCGCTGTTACAGAAAAGCTCAAAAATTCCAAAATGCAGGATCTGTCCTTCTTCGCCTTTAATGATGAAAAGCTCATAGTGTCCGGCGGCAGAAAAAACAATAATATGCTCTTTGACTTAAAGGACAACGGCGTATATTCCGAAGTCCATTGGCTGAACAACCCGGACTATAGCGGAGTAACGGCGGTAGATCTGTTGAGCGAATCCGTATTGGCGATAATGAACGGCAACTATACGGACACCACCTATCTCAATCTGCTTGTAGAGCAAGACTACGCCGGAAATGTTATACAGCAAACCGAGATTGAATTATATACCCGTGACGTGTCGGCAGTCGGCAATACTGCCAATCTTGTGGGAAAGCATCTGTCAAAGGAAAACAATGCAAGCGAGTGGAAGGCTTCAATTATCGACTATGACTTAACCGAGCAGACGATCAAGCAGCAATATGACTACTCTGCATACAACTGCTTTTGGGAGATCGTCGAAACCGACTCCGCAATCTATTGTCTTGCGGAAGATAAAAACGAGCGTATCAACATAATATGCATTATCGACAAGGAAACCTATGAAATTCAAAGTCAACTGATGATTGAAGATCAGCTTTGCGGTATGCACCTTGACGGCAACACTTTATATGCGGTTGGAAATACCGCAATCTACAAAGTGCAGGCTGATACTCTAATAACGGAACAGACCTACGCACACGGCACAACAACAAGCGGATACGTTGATTGGGCGTATGTGTGCGGCGGTCATTACTATGTAATGTTCAGATATGACCAAAGAGTTAAGGACGGCAGCATCTATGAATATGGCGTTCTACTTAAAACGAGCTTGGAAACCTTCGACAAAGCAGAAACGCCAATAAGGTATGATAAGCGCACAACGATAGATGACCTTATTGTGTTACCGACAGCACTATTTGAAAACTAAAAAAAGATGCCCTCGTTCCATCACGGAGCGAGGGCGTTTTGACAGAGGGCAGTGTGAGAGATCCTGCCGCCTTTTTCCTTTCTGCCGATAAATATTTACAAACATACTTTCTTGCACATATTGAAAAAACAAGCGATTTGTGTTATAATATGATAAATAATGATTAACTGTGCAAGCGAGG
>JAZNFB010000375.1:0-5309 GCA_045588895.1 Candidatus Flemingiibacterium sp. | reverse complement strand
TTGTGAGTGTGATATCAGTAAAATCAAAACAGAGTGATCCGTCAAGCGCAAAGCTGATTTCGGAAAGCGGAATCTCCTTTTTGATTTGAACTGTAAGCTTCTGACTTGACCAGATTTCGTTAATGTCAACAGCCGAGCACGGCGCGTCACCGACTGAAACGGTAAGCTTCGCAGCGGAGCTCGAACGGAATTTACCGGTCAGCTCATAAACACCAATCGGGAGAGTTGCATCCGAGCCCGGCTTTACAACTGTATCCTCGCCGTCTATAGCCTCTGCACGATAATATTCGTTTATAACGGTACGGTTTTCAAATTTTGCAGTATTGATATATAACTTATCGGTGTACCATTCGCCGTCAGCACCGCCATCAATGATAACAGCCTCATTGCCTGCGTCGATTCTCTTGAGGTTAAGAGCCGCAACGTCAATCGGATTCTGCATCAAATGGAATCTGACACCTCTCTGCGAGATATTACGGACACCGCCATCAAGCGTAAATGTGATAATATACTTCTGCCATTCACTTGAAAGCGCGAGCTTGCCGCCGGACACAGCACCGCCCTCTATGGAAGAAACGCTGACCGAACCAATTCCGCTGTCGCCCGATGTTCCGGTCTTTGTAAGAATATATTCAGAGGAATATTCGCTGCCGAGAGTAATGACGATGATATCAAGAGCCGCAGTTGCACTCTTTGCATAGAATGAAAGCTCATATGTACCGCCGTCACCGCTGCTTATTGCATTTGTAAGCTTATCACTGCGATAACCGAAACCGAAAATATTCTTTGAGTTATCATTGTTGCTTTCTGCATTAAGATATGTTGTGAACGGAAGCTTTTCATTGATAAATGTAACGGGGGACCCGTCAAGATACTGATAATCCGAGGTGAAATCTACAGTTCTTTCAAAAACGATATCCGTGAAATCAACGGTATATGAGCCGTCAAAAACAAAATCGATATCGGAATACGGAGTATCCTTTGTGAGCTTAAGGGTGAACTTCTTATTCTGCCAAACAGTCGAAATATCAACAGTCTCTCCCGATTCTTCGCTCGCCTTAACAGTCATTACCGTTTCTTCACTTGCACGGAGCTTTGCACTGAGAGAATAGATACCCATCGGAATAATCTCGTCGGAGTCGATTCTGATAACGGTATTCTGGCTTGAAACAGCCTCGACGCTGTAATATTCGGAAACATACGGAATGGTTTCGAGGTTTGCCGAGTTGATATAAAGCTTGTCTGTATACCATTCGCCGGCAATTCCATCACCGACAATAACCGCTTCTTTTCCTGTATCAATTCTCTTAAGCGAAAGCTGTGCAATGTCGATCGGATTCTTCATCATATGGAATCTGATACCTCTTTGCGAGATGTTACGAACACCGTCGTCGAGCGTGAATGTTATCGTATACTTTTGCCATTCAGTCGAAAGTGCAAGCTTACCGGCAGACACAGTACCGCCCTCGATAGAAGAAACGCTGACCGAGCCAATTCCGTCATCACCGGAAGTACCAACCTTTGTTAAAATAAATTCGGAGGAATATTCGCTGCCGAGGGTAATGACGATATTATCGAGAGCCGAAGTTGCACTTCTTGCATAAAAGCTCAGTTCAAATTTACCGCCGTCACCGCTTCCAATCGCACTTGTGAGCGCCGTACTGCGATAACCGAAGCCAAATACTGTTTTATTATTGTTGGCTGTATCTGTTGCGTGCAGATAAGAGCTGAAGGCAACACCCTCGTCAATCTTTACGGCAGAATCACCGTTTTGATTCACATATGCTTTAGCGTCCTTTGCAAGGCTATCCGTATTTTCAGTATCGTACACCGCTTCGCCCTCGGCAAAAATACCGATCGGCAAAGAGGAACACATAAGCGACGATACAAGGAGCCATGACATAAATCGCTTCATTTTCATAAATCTATTCCTCCCAAAATGTAAATATGTTGTACAATAATTATACAATATCTCAAGCACCGTGTCAAACACCGATTAGGTGATATTGAATTTGCATAAATCGCTTGTACGGTGATTTTTCACAGTTTAATTATATCACATATCTTTTTTAAAAAATAGCAAATTGCGCTTGTTTTTTTGCACTATCTTCACATTCTTTTCGGTGTTGTAAAATAGTAAAAGAAAAAGCACCGTTCTTCACAGTGCTTTAATGTTTGGTTGCAGGATTATGCTTATTTAAACTTCACATCATAAGTAAGCTTGCCATTTGCCGGATAGTCTCCTGCAAGGACATCAAGCGTGTAAAGATTATTGACAGGCGAGCAAGCACCGATGATGATACGCGGAATATGCGGAAGGTCCTCGAAAACATACGGGTTTCCAAAGTGAACCATAGTCGATATTCTGTTTGTAACCTGCAGAGCTTCGATAAGCGAAATGATACGCGGCGTGAATGCTTCCC
The DNA here is from genome assembly GCA_045588895.1 of Candidatus Flemingiibacterium sp. Lineage (GTDB taxonomy): Bacteria > Bacillota > Clostridia > Oscillospirales > CAG-272 > Flemingiibacterium. The sequence continues at coordinate 2,886 of JAZNFB010000375.1, read as the reverse complement.
AGCCGAGATATGCGGCACTTCTGAAGAATGTGATGAATACGATATCCTCACAGTCGTACGATTCTCCAAGCACACGCATATTTTCGGATGCGCTCGGGAACTGGCTTATCATTGTAAATTCGGAGTTCGGATAAAGCTCCTTTAACTTATCGGATATTGCAAGCGGACTGTACCAATCGCGGCTGAAGGTGTCAACTTCGATACGGTTGTTGATATCAACGGTGGTTTCGGTCATAATAACAAAGTAATGCTTTTTGTCACGGGGGAGCGAAACGGTCAATCCCTCGTCAACCTTTGCAAAAACAGAATCACGGTTTATGGCATCAAAATCCGCAAGATCCTTTTCGGTGAGTGATGTGAACTTCGGCTCTGCGAGAGTTTTGTGCTGCGCTTCAAGGATGTGTCTCACTGCATCGTCAAGACGTTCATCCGAAATAATTCCATCGTCATAGCACTGACACATGGATTCATACGCCTCACGGTGATCCGTATTCCATGCAAGCGAAATGTCGTTACCGTTTCCGATAGAAAGACCGACCGAACGAACCTTGCCGAACTTCGAAACGATACCGTCCATTGCAAGTGCATCTGTGATCGAGAAGCCGTCAAAGCCCTCGTCACGGATGAGATTGATAACCTTCTGCGAAAGGCTTGCGGGATAATCGGGATCAATCTTGGCAAAACGCTCGTGACGTGTCATAATGCCGTCGAGAAGTCCTTCACGCATGAGTGCAAGATAAGGATAGAGGTTAACGTCGAGCAGCTCTTCTTTTGTTTTCATGGAGAACGCCTCTGCCATATGTGAGTCGATGGAGCCGTCTGATCCCTCACCGGGATAATGCTTTGCAAGAACAAGAATGCCGCCGTCGTGCATACCTCTTGCCTCTGCAATTGCAAGCTCGGCAACTCGCTTTTTGTCGCTTCCGATACCTCTGATATTAGTTCCGCAGACAGTTCTTTGGGTAGCCATGTCGAGAATGGGATTGCATACTACGTTGTATCCTATCTGACGTGCACCGATTGCCGTAACCTTACCAAATGTGTAAGCAGCATCCTCGCTGTCAACCATACCGATAGGATTGTGTCTTCCGATAGTATTGTGTCCGAAACCGCTTTCCGAGTCACACATAATAAGAATCGGATAGTCCGCCGCAGCCTTGATTCTGTCTATTTTTTCTTTTGCGATATCAAGGTGATCGGGGTCATAGTTTATCCAAACAGCGCCTATCGAATGATTTTTTGCAAGCTCAACAACATAGCGAACCTGTTCTTCCTGTTCTTCCGGTGTGAGAGAAGAAAACAGTGTGGCAATCGTCACCATACCGAGTTTTTGTTTTGTTGAAAGTTCTTCAAGCTTCAGTTCACGCATACTTTTTTTACCTCCAAAAGCATCCGTCCGCAGACAGATTTTTAATTAATATCATTTTAACATCACAGAGTTTTTTTGTCAATATAAAATCCGCTTCTTTTTTTGCACTTTTTTCACGTCTGAAACCGGGTAAAAGTGTAATTTTCTTTCATTTTTCAACCATGACGGTTGTAGTTGCGGCGTTTGACTTGACTTGTTCGGCGTTTTATAGTAAAATAATGGTGTAATGCAAAAGTAAGGAGGCGACGGCAGATAATGAATATCGAAAATAACGAATGTGAGCGGTTTGCAAGGTCCTGCGAAGCGGCACTTGAAAATCATGAAAGACACGGCATCGGTACGCTCGGCGAAAAAACACTTCACAGCGTGCTCAAGCATTACTTTGAGCCGGACACCTCTTTTCACGAAATTAAGCTCGGACGTTACGTTGCCGACATCTATAGGGATGGCGAGATAACCGAGATACAGACACGTCAATTTTCCTCACTTAAAAATAAGCTTTGTGCGTATAAGGAGAATTACAAGGTAAACGTGGTATACCCAATCGCCGCCCAAAAATATATTTCATGGATTGATCCCGAAAGCGGTGAGGTTGGCGAGCGTCACAAATCTCCGAAAAAAGGCAAGCCGTGGGATATTCTTTACGAGCTTTATTCCCTGCGCCCGATAATGCCGCTCACGGGTGTACGCTTCACGCTCTTGTTCTGCAATATGGAAGAATTTCGCCTTTTAACGGGACGAAGCCGAGATAAAAAAAGCTTCGGAGCATCACGGTTTGAGCGTATACCAACGGAGCTTGTCGGCTGTATCACCCTTGAAAATCCGTCCGATTTTTCCGTCCTCGTTCCCGAAACGCTCGGCGAAGCATTTACGGCATCGGAATTTGCAAAAGCCGCAAAAATGACACGCCGCAAAGCAGGTTACGCACTTCTCACGCTTATCTCACTCGGCGTTATCGAACACAGCGAAACAGTAAAGCGAACATATATTTACAGGAGAAAACCACTGTAAAATAAGCTTTTTTTGTCATAGGCTTGAAAATATTCTCAAAATGTGGTATAATATAATGAATGTCAGATTTTTTGTAAAAAGGAGAGGCACTGTTGCATAAAAAATATCTCAAAAGCTTCACGGGCAGGCTTATTATAACAGCCCTCTTTGCCGTACTGCAGATCGTGCTTTATATCGCAATGCTCGTCAAGCTGAGCACATATTCAATTGCGATTTCCGTAGTGCTGACTGTTATAAGCATAATAGCTGTTGTCTATATCATAAACGGCAATAAAAACCCGGCATATAAGCTTACGTGGACTGTCACAATTCTGATATTTCCTCTCTTTGGCGGACTTATGTATCTCGCCGCATCACTTCAGACCTCAACCTTCCTTTTCAAGAAAAAAGCCGCAAAAGCAAACGCAATAGTTCTGCCGTATCTCACCGGGGATACAAAAATCACAGACGAGATCCGTAAAAAAAGCCGTACCACAGCGGCACACGCTTCTTATCTTGCAAACAAG
>JAZNFB010000374.1:0-5186 GCA_045588895.1 Candidatus Flemingiibacterium sp. | reverse complement strand
GCTCGTTGAGCTTCTTAACGAGGGATACGGAATCCATCTTAACGTCGTCAAGAGCTACGGGAACACCCTTCTCGAAGCTGATCTTAACGTAGGTGGGCTTGTCGGGAGCCATCTCGGGAGATACGCCCATTTCAAGGAAGCCGGGCTTGTTGTAGAGAGGCTCGTTTGCGGGATCCTCAAGGTCGAGACCTTCGTGGCTGAGATGCCAGAGGTTCTTGTCCTTGGAATAGTTGGTCTCACGGTTTATCTTAAGAGGAATATTGTGCGCCTCTGCGTAATCGATTTCCTCGTCACCGGACTTGATATCCCACTCACGCCAAGGAGCGATGATCGCCATATCGGGAGCAAAAGCCTTGATGGTCAGCTCGAAGCGAACCTGGTCGTTACCCTTACCGGTACAGCCGTGGCAGATAGCGTCAGCACCCTCTGCAAGTGCAATTTCAACAAGACGCTTTGCAATGCAGGGACGAGCATGAGAAGTACCGAGTAAATAGTCCTCATACTTTGCATCAGCCTTGAGGCAGGGCCAGATGTAGTTTTCGATATAATCCTGCTTGAGATCCTCGATATAGAGCTTGGAAGCACCGGTCTTTATAGCCTTTTCTTCAAGACCGTCAAGCTCTGTTCCCTGTCCGACGTCGCCGGAAACCGCAATAACCTCGCAGGTGTTATAATTTTCCTTCAGCCACGGAATGATGATGGAAGTATCAAGTCCGCCCGAATATGCAAGAACTACTTTTTTAATGTTTTTCTTATCCATGATATGTACCTCTTTTTGTGAATTTTTATTTATGTATATATTATACACCCCGCACTGTATAAAATCAAGATTTCAGATGCATAAGATGTATAATTATTCATCGCATTCTTTTATTCAAAAGTTATAAATATGTATAAAAACATTGCATACAGCCTCATTTTATGCAAAAAAGTTACTTTACCGCCAACTTTTGAATAACAACTTATATTATACCCTATATCGTTAGAAAAATCAAGGTGATTTTTTAAAAAAATTGAGTAAATTATAATATGCCGCAATATTATTTTTGACATACTCTTAAAATGGCGATAAAGATTCAGAAAGGACTGATAATATTGAAAAAAATCATGAAAGCAACACTGTCCGTCATTCTGCTGATAACATTTGTTATACCCTGCACTGCCGCCGACAGTGAGCTTCGCTGGTACTGCAAATATAATGAAGCACACACACAGCCGCCTTTGCCAAGTGAATTTTCATTCATTGAAGACTATGACGGCGTATGGCTTGACCGTGAGCACGGCGATAACTGCGCTGAAAAGGTCATATATCTCACGTTTGACGTCGGCTATGAAAACGGCAACGTCGCAAAAATTCTCGACATTTTAAAAAAGCACAACGCACCGGGAACTTTTTTCATACTTGAGCACGTCATCACAAAGGAAACCGAGCTTGTGAAGCGTATGTTCAGCGAAGGACACACCGTCGCAAACCACACAATGTCCCATAAGAACATGGCAAACGCCGACCGTGCCGCATTTGAAACCGAGCTGTACGGGCTTGAAAACCTCTGCAAAGAGTTGACGGGCGGCACAATGGCAAAGCTCTACCGTCCGCCAGAGGGATGTTTCTCTAAGTCGAATCTTGAAATTCTTTCAGACATGGGATACAAAACGGTATTCTGGAGCTGTGCATATGCCGACTGGGATAACAACAAACAGCCGTCGCCTGCGTCTGCAATGAAAAAGCTGACTGACCGTCTGCACAACGGCGAGATACTTCTGCTCCATCCGACCTCGGCAACAAATGCGGCGATACTCGATGAATTTATGACAAAGCTTGAAGCCGACGGTTACCGCTTCGCTTCTGTTACGGAATTATGCGGCGGCTTATAATTTCGCTCGCTTTAATTTGCGTAGCACTGCTTCCACTCCGTGCCGACGAGCAAATGGCAGACGTATACTTTTCCTATGAAAACGAGGACAAGCGCATCGCACTCACCTTTGATGACGGTCCGCATTATAAGTACACCGCCGAAATTCTCGAAATTTTAGATGAATACAACATCAAAGCAACATTTTTCGTTGTTGGTCAGCTTGCAGAAAAATACCCGGAGCTGATACTTCGCGAGCTTGCTGAGGGACATGAGGTTGCAAGTCACACCTGGTCTCACGCACATCTGACAATGCTTTCAGACAAGTCACTCGAGGACGAAATATACGCAACCGAGGAGCTTTTATATGAGCTTGCGGAATATCGTCCAACGCTCCTGCGTCCACCCGAGGGTAAGTACGGTGATAATCTTTTGCGTGTTGCAGGTAAGCTTGACTATGAGGTAATATTATGGACAGTTGACACTCGTGACTGGGCGCATACACCAGCCGAAACCATCGTTAAAACCGTACTCGAAAACACCGAATCCGGCTCGATAATACTCTGTCACGATTTCATCGGCGGAGAAAGTCCAACTCCTGCGGCATTGCGTGAGTTTATTCCGAGGCTAATAGAAAACGGCTACGAATTCGTAACCGTCTCTGATTTGATATTTTCAGCAGAATAATAATTAATCGATAGCGTACTTTTCCGAGCAAGCGCGGTATTCGTCCATAAAAGAATGCTCGCTCTTGAGGTCGGAGAGGTACTTATGCATTTCGTAAGACTGCTCCGCCGCCTTGATCATGCAAGCCGCAATATTTGAGCAATGGTCTGAAACTCGCTCATAGTTTGTGAGAAGATCGGAGAGAATGAAGCCAAGCTCGATCGTACACTTTCCGCCCTGGAGACGGTCGATGTGCTTCTCTCTGATCTTTTCCTTAAGATCGTCAATAACCTGTTCAAGAGGCTCAACGTGTGTTGCCGCATGGAGATCGTTTCTGATAAGAGCATCAACGGTGAGGTCAAGTATTTCGGAAACTGCCATCGAAATGGTACGAAGCTCATTATGTGCCTCTTGTGAGAAGGTGATGCCCTTTTCGCTCATTTCCTTTGCCGCTTCCTGAATGTTTACAGCGTGGTCACTGATACGCTCAAGGTCGCCTATATTGTGAAGCAGACGTGTCGCAGTCTTTGAGTCTTCAATAGAGAGATCCTTCGAGGATAGCTTGACAAGATAAGTGCCAAGCCTGTCCTCATACTTATCAACAGCATTCTCAATTTCACGTATTTCCTCAGCCTTTGCATCGGTATACGTTTCAACAAGATCCATAGCCGTATTGATACTATCAACCGAAAGCTCCGCCATCTTGCCCATAACGGTTACGCACTGTTCAAGTGCAAACGAAGGAGTTTGCAGAAAACGCTCATCAAGCAGCGGCTGTTCATTTGCACTGTCTGCAGAAACCTTTTTATTTGTTTCACGTATCGTAAGCTCGGCAAGTCTTCCGAGAAGCTTATAAAACGGGAGAAGGAATATTGTGGTAGATATATTGAATATAGTGTGAGTAATCGCAATGGTTGTTGAGTTAACAGGCAGCTCATCAAAACCGAAATGGAAAATGGCGTCGAGTGCGTAATAAGCAATCAGAAATATTGTAGTTCCCATAACATTGAAATAGAAGTGCACCGCCGCAGTACGCTTTGCATTTTTGCCAGCACCGATTGTTGAAATCATGGCAGTTGTGGTGCTTCCGATATTCTGACCCATAATCATGGGAATTGCCGCACCGAATGAGAGCGCACCGGTTGCCGAAACTGCCTGCATTATACCGACAGATGCAGAGGACGACTGCATAATGGTTGTGATAAGCGCACCTGCGAGAATACCGAGAACGGGGTTTGTAAAGAGCGCAAGAAGCTCTCCGAAGCCTTCGTTATATTTAAGCTCTGAAAGTGCATCGGTCATCATTGTCATACCGAACATAAGCACTGCAAAGCCGATGAAAATTCCGCCGATATCCTTCTTGCGGCCGTTTTTGCAAATCATGATCATAAGTATACCGATAAACGCGGAGATAGCCGCAAGGTTGCTTGCCTTGAAAATTTCGATATACCAAGCACCGTCTCCCGAGCTGCCGCCTGCAAGAGTGAGTATCCATGCAGTTGCTGTCGTACCGATGTTTGCACCCATAATAATACCGATAGCCTGCGTCAGCTTCATGATACCTGAGTTAACAAAACCGACAACCATAACCGTCGTAGCACCCGAGGACTGAATCACCGCAGTAACAATAGCACCGAGCAAAACACCCTTTACCGGATTATTCGTAAGCTTTTCAAGTATACGTTCAAGCGAGCTTCCGGCACTTTTTTCAAGACCTTTTCCCATATAATCCATACCGAAAAGGAAAAGTGATATACCTCCGAAAAGTGAGAGAAAATCAAAAATCTCTAAAATACCGTCTTTTTTCTTGTCAACTGCTTCACTGGCTGAATTTCCGTTTGCACTTACACAAACAGCACATAAAAACGCAAGTGAAATTACTAAAAATACAATTGCTGTTTTCTTTAAAACATTTTTGTTCATTATGCAGTTTATCTCCTTAGCATTGCAAATTCCGTTAATTTATATTGTCATCGTCATAAAATTCAACACGAACCGTCGTGCCCTCGCCTATTCGGCTGTCGAGCGATATTTTGGCATTATGTCTTTCGGCAACGTGTTTGACAATTGCAAGACCGAGTCCCGTACCGCCCGTCGCCTTTGAGCGAGACTTGTCAACGCGGTAAAATCGCTCGAACACACGTCCCTGGTGTTCATTTTCAATTCCGATTCCCGTATCAGCAACAGTAACAATTGCAATCGGATCACCAATTCCGTGTGCAGGGGATGTCACCTTGACATTGACCTCACCGGATTTGCGGTTATAGCGTATGCCGTTATCGATAAGGTTATAAATAAGTTCAGTAAGCTCAGTGGGAACACCCATAATCTCGCTTTGTTCGCCCTCAACCTTTATTATGACACCGTGCTGTTCCGCGCTCATTTCAAGCATATCACGACATTCAAGCGCAACCTTATAAAGGTCAACCGCCTCAAAAACATCTCCGTCCGGAGTCTCGTCAAGCTTCGATAACTTGATTATATCGGATATAAGCGCAAGCATACGCTGACTTTCCTTGCGTATACGTCCGGCAAAAACAGGAGCATCATCGCCCCTTGCCATGCCCGATTCGATAAGCTCGGCGTAACCCGAAATCGAGGTCAGGGGAGTTTTAAGCTCATGCGAAACATTGGCTGTAAACTCCTGCTTGATACGATCGATTTCCG
>JAZNFB010000373.1:0-6662 GCA_045588895.1 Candidatus Flemingiibacterium sp. | reverse complement strand
TTCGTGCGTAGGTTTTCCCAAAAAGTTACATTGTATTGACAAAAAACTGATTTTAGTGTATCATATTAAGTGAACCTTGCGAGCAAAGAAAGGAGGATGCGGATATGTTTATTCAGCCAACACTTTTGAGCGATGAAGCATTTGAGCTCAGTATAAAGCCCATGAACGATTTCCCGCTTCACTGGCACAGCGATCTTGAAATTCTCTGCTGCATAGAGGGAAGCTACAGTATGCGTGTCGGAGAAACGAAATACACAATCTGCAAGGATGATGTTATCCTTATCGGAAGCTGTGAGCCGCATCTGGTTTGCGAATGTGCTCCGGGCTCAAGCTCGATTATAATAAGACTCGGTTCGCTTTTCTGCGGAAGTGACTCCTTCAGAAAAATAATACAGAGCCGTTTCAGAGCGGCGATACTCAAAAAGAATCCCGCCGCCATGAGAGAGGTTGAACGCATTGTTTCGATCCTCTCACTTGAAATGGACCATAAATCCAATATTGCACTTCGCGGCTGCCTTTATTATCTGCTTGCAAATCTTCTCGATAATCTTCCCCCGGCAATTCAAATGTCCGATAATTACCAAAAACGTCTCGCGCTCACGATGGTGATACAAAAGGCGATTGACTTTGTTTCGATACATTACAGCGAGAATATTTCTCTTTCCGATGTGGCATCCGTTTCGGGATATGTTAAAAGTGCATTCTGCCGTATGTTCAAGAATGTCACGGGCTGCACCTTCCATAAGTATCTTAATGATTACAGGATCAATAAATCGCTTGCACTGCTTTCAAATAATCATTACAGCATCTCAGAGATATCCACGATGGTCGGCTTTTCACAGCAGAAAAATTTCTCGCGTATTTTCAAGGATACAATTGGTATCACGCCAACCGAATACAGACGTCAGAGCCTCACACAAGCATAAATTATTTCTTTAAAATATAAAATCCCACAGATTATTACGGTCTGTGGGAAAATTTTTTAATTTTACTTTTTTTCTTTGAATTTTACATCATAGGTAAGGACACCTTTTGCGCGATAGTTGCCGGCGAGAACAGCGAGCGCACAGAGTACATTTTTTGCCGAAGGTGTTCCGATGATTATTCTTGGGATGTACGGCAGATCCTCAAGAACGTACGGGTTTCCGAAGTGAACCACGGTTGAAATACGGTCTGTTGTCTGCATTGCTCTTATTAATGAAAGTATTCTTGATGTGAGACATTCTGTGCCTCTGTATGCTTTACTGTCGAAAAAGGTTACGAAGATAACATCCTCATGGTCAAGCGAATGCTCGAGGACACGGCAGTTTTCGCCCGATGACGGGAACTGTGTTATTGGCTCAACCGTGGAATTTGGGAAAAGTTTCTTGAGCTTATTTATGATATCAAGCGGATGGTACCAGTCGTTTCCAAAGGTGTCAACGTCAACTGTATCAAGTTTTGCAAGCCCAAGCTCTGTTTCGGTTAAAACGGCGAAATAATGCTTGCCATCACGCGATATTGCAGTTTCCATGCCGTCCTCTGCCCTTGCGTAAACCGAATCGAGATTGATAAGGTTAAAAAGGGCGTTATCTTCATCTGTGAGAGAGGTATATTTAGGCGGTGTAAGCGTCTTTTTCTGTGTGGCGAGTACACGCATGACAGCCTCATCAAGACGGTCATCCGCTATCATTCCCTCGTCGTAACATTCGCAAAGCGCATTATAGGAAAACTTGTTATCAACATGGACGGGAAGCGCGATATCATTACCGTTTGCGATTGCAAGACCGATACTGTTTTTCTTGCCGAATTTCGCAACGACACCCATCATGCAGAGTGCGTCTGTTATGGCAATGCCGTCAAAGCCGCGCTCACGGATTATGTTTATCACCTTTTGTGAAAGGCTTGCCGGATAAATCTCATCGATTTTTGTGAAGCGTGTGTGCCTTGTCATGATACCGTCAAGCAGGTTTTCACGTATAAGCTCGGTGTACGGATAGAGGTTATAATCGAGCAGATTTTCAAGAGTTGCATTTGATATACCTTCAGCCATATGTGAGTCGATTAAGAGATCCTCCTCGGAGTTTCCCGGATAATGCTTGGCTATGGATAAAATGCCGCCGTCGTGCATACCCTTTATTTCCGCTTTTGCAAGGGCGGTTACCTTATATTTATCGTTGCCGAGCGAGCGTACATTTCCTCCGCAGGCGCTGTTTCCGTTAACCATATCGAGTATCGGGTTGCAAAGGACGTTAAAGCCCATGTTTCTCGCCGTGACTGCGGTTGCTTTACCGAAAATATAAGCAAGATCTTCACGACCCGTACAGCCGAGGGAATTGTGCTTTCCGATCATATAATCGCCGATTCCGCTTTCGGCATCGCAAACGATGAGTATCGGATAATCTGCCGCCGCTTTTATTTTTGCCATAACCTCGGCAAGGTCATCACGTGGCGGCTGTATCCAAACGGCTCCGAGCGAGTGATTTTTTATAAGCCCTATAACGTATTCAAGCTGTTCCGGGCTTTTTGATAAGTATGCCGTCATTGTCATTCCGAGCTTCTGACGTACAGTTAACTCCTCGAGCTTTAATTCCTTTACCATTATATTATAACCTCCGTGCTGTTTTTCTTGACACGCAAATTATAGCATGATATATTTTGTCTGTCAACAAGTAAAAATCAACTTGCAATTAATGAGTACAAAGTTGTGATTTTTTGGGTAAAGATTTGCACGAATCGGCATTGTAAAGATTTTGAATGCTTGCTATAATAATTGTAGCATCAATAATTGCTTTTTTGGCGAATCATACAAAAATAATTTACGGAGGTAAAATGTTCCATGAAGAAAAAAATCCTTTCCCTTATGTTGGCAGGATTGCTGACACTTTCCATAATGCCCACGACGGGCGTTTATGCGGCAGAGCTTGACGGTTCTGCGACTCTTGGAGACGAAGCGACTGAAGCCGTGTCTGTCCGTGTTTCGGCAAGTGACGTCGGTACAGGCTTCAAGTACACAGACAATTCCTTTGCGCTTACTTATGACAACACTGAGGTTTACAGACTCACCTTCAAGGCGAGAATTACACCCGAAGAGGCCGTCGGAATTGAAAACCCGAGCGTTGCCCTGAGCTTTAATCTTCACGGCTATGCAAACGGCAGTGTTAATTCCGGCGATAACTTTGACTGGGATTGCACCCGTCTTCTCAACGGTAATTACTGCCTCAACTACACAAAGTTCCCGAACAGCCGCTTCACTCTGACAAGCGAATGGCAGGATTACACGATCCTTTTCATACCGCCGAACAATACAGGTCACGATTGTGAGTATTTTAAGTTTTCGTTTGAGCGCCGCGGTACAGACAGCACTTTAGGCTTTGACATTGCTGATCTTTCGCTCGTTCAGGTTATAAAGACCAATCCTGACGTTGCAATCAGCGGCGAGCTTTTAAAGGACGATTTTGCAATGTACGGTGCGACCAATTACAATACAAGTCTTACAAAGCCGACTATCACACGCATCGACCCCGATTGGGAGCTTGACGGCGAGCCCGCTCTTGCTTATGGCGATTCGGCTGACGAAAACGGTTACATTCATTCTCCTGCAGATATCGAGGATACAGGTCTTGTATACCGTCAGATCGGAACCGCACTGTCCGCATCCTCGAGCTACACTCTTTCCTTTAAGGTAAGAACTGTTGCGTCGAAGAATATTTATCCCACTGTTCCCGAAACTCCGGTTGACGGTGAAAGTTATTCGGATGACGAATATCTTGATCTTCGTGTAATGCTTGGATATTGGGCACAGGATATCGCCGCTTGGACAACGGTTAATAACCTTACCGACACCGAAAAGAATCACAAGGCTGTCCATGTGACTGAGGAGTGGAAGGATGTCAGCATCAAATTCACTCCCTCAGCGGATCAGAAGAATGTTGTATTCCTTTTCTACCGTTATAACCGCAATGATTCAAAGTCGAACATTCTGCCGTTTGATATAGACGCAATCTCGCTTGTTGATGCAGACGGCAATGAGCTTCTTAATGAGACCCCCGAAGCATGGGGTAAGGTTGCCGGAGGTGCAATTGATGCTAACACATACGGAAACCAGATTGCAGTAACATCCTACACCTACGGTCGTGTGGATGCAACGGATGCAGCTGACACAATGGTATACTATGCCGACGATACATCGCTTAAGGCAGGACTTTACACCGTTTCGGGAAGCTTCCGCCTCGGCGAATATGACTTCGACACAAACGGCACAGGCGTACTTAATGTTTATGCAGACGGCGTGGAGCTTGGCTACAATGAGCTTGACACCGAGTGGACTGATATAGAGTATACAATCGATCTTAAAGAGAGAACCACTCTTGCAGACATCGGTTTAGCCTTTGATGCAGGAAATGTGGTTATTGATTATAAGAATTTCGAGGTAACTCCGATCAGTCTTTACAGCACTGCTTGGGAGATTGACGGCGCACCTGCCATTGCACTCGGCGATTCGGATGACGCTTCGTATATGAACATTCCGGCAACCACCGATGCAGCAAAAGCGGGTTTAACCTACCGTGAGATCGGCGAAAGTGCTGATAACCCCAAGATGCCTGCGGATACATACACGATTTCCTTTAAGGCAAGAACCGTTGCGGCAGACGGCGCATCCGGCACTCTTGCACTTTACGGCTGGTACGGAACATCACTCGGCTCGGTTACCTTAACTGACGAGTGGGCAGAATACAGCATTCCCGTAACTCTCACGTCAAATCAGAAGAATATTGTAATCACCCTCATGCGTACTGCTACAAGCGGAACCTATCTGCCCGTTGACATTGCAGACTTTTCGATTGTGAACAGTGACGGCGCAGAGGTTGTAACAGAGGATGTTGTTTCCAATTGGCACGCAAGCGAAAATGCTTGGACGGTTACATGGGACACCGGAGACCATGCAGTGGTTGAAGCTGATTTCTTTGCCCGTGCAGATGCAACCGCTGCGGCTGATACAAAGGTATATGCTACTGATGCGGCAATTCTCACAGCAGGACAGTACATCGTTTCGGGAAGCTTCCGCCTTGGCGAATATGACTTTGCCGCAAACGGTACCGCAACACTTACCGCTTATGCAAACGGTGAGGCTGTTGGAACTGCTGCAATCGTTGCCGGCACATGGACTGATGCAGAATTTGCACTCAGCGTTAACAGCGACGCATCCCTTGCAGATATCGGATTTGCGCTTGACGCAGGCAATGCGGTTCTTGACATCAAGAATGTTGAAGCAACTGTAGTTAACCTTTACAACACCGATTGGGAGATTGACGGCGCACCTGCAGTTTCGTTCGATGATTCGGATGCTTCGTATCTCCATATCCCGGCATCAACAGACGTAACCGTCAGCGGTATAACCTACCGTGAGGATGGCGAAAGCGCAGAGAATCCCAAGATGCCTGCGGATACATACACCATTTCCTTTAAGGCAAGAAGCATTCCGACAAGTGACGCATCAAGCTGTGCTCTTAAGGTTTACGGCTGGTACGGAACATCGCTTGGCTCGGTTGCCTTAACTGATGCATGGGCAGAATACAGCATTCCCGTAACTCTTACGGCAAATCAGAAGAATATCGTAATCACCCTCATGCGTACTGCTGTAAACGAAACCTATCTGCCGTTTGACATTGCAGATTTCTCAATTGTAAACAGTGACGGCACAGAGGTTGTAACAGCGGATGTTATTTCGAGCTGGCACGCAAGCGAAAATGCTTGGACGGTAACATGGACCTCCGTTGACCCCGACAAGCAGACACACAGCATGGTTGAATCCGCATCTTTCGCTCGTGCAGATGCAACAAGTGCGGCTGATACAAAGGTTTATTCAACCGATGCGGCAGCTATCACAGCTGGACAGTATATCGTTTCGGGAAGCTTCCGCCTTGGCGAATATGACTTTGCCGCAAACGGTACTGCAGCACTTACCGCTTATGTAAACGGCGAGGCTGTCGGAACTGCTACAATCACAACCTCGTGGACAGAGGCAGAGTTTGCAATCAATGTAGCACAGGATGCATCCCTTGAGGATATCGGATTTGCACTCGATGCAGGCGCAGCTATTCTTGATATTAAGGATATCACCGTTGCGGCTTACGTTGAGCCGGTAGATCCCGATCAGGTTGCGGCTGACGCAGTTATCGAAGTAATTGACGCAATCGGAACAGTAACACTCGAGTCCGAAGCGGCAATTATTGCAGCAGAAGAAGCTTATGCGGCTCTTACAGCTGAACAGCAGGCACTCGTTACAAATTATGAAACCCTTACCACTGCAAGAGCAACATACGACGCACTTGTTGCAGCAGAGGAAGAAAAGGCTGAAGCAGATGCAGCAGCGGCAGCAGCAGTTGACGAACTCATCACTGCAATCGGCGAAGTAACTCTCGAATCCGGTGATGCAATCGTTGCGGCAGAAGCGGCATACGCAGACCTTACTGACGACCAGAAGGCACTCGTTACAAACTACGAAGCTCTCACCACCGCAAGAGCAACCTATGACGCACTTGTTGAGGACGCTAACGCAGTTGCACAGATTGGCGATACCAAGTAGTATGCAACTCTCGCAGAAGCACTCCTTGCAGACGGCGATGTTACACTTCTCAAGGACATCGCTGATGAAGTTGCAGTTGCAAAGGTAGTATCCA
>JAZNFB010000372.1:0-3182 GCA_045588895.1 Candidatus Flemingiibacterium sp. | reverse complement strand
CGGAGTGCAAGTATACTCTCACAGTCATCCTTCCCACGGGCGCAGAGCTTTTCGTCAACGGAAAGGCGATAGCCGCCAACGATAAAACCTCCGCGACCGCCGAGGACATTGCCTACGGCTTTACTGCACTTGGCAGATATGAGGTCTCCGAGCTCGGAGTTATCGAGGGCGGAGTGCCGAATTTCGATAAATACACTCTCACGGGCTATCTTGCCGAGCCGAACGTGACCGCAAAATTGGACGGAGCAGATCTTCCTCTTGCTGGCAAGAGCGTTTCGGGTTACGAAATGAGATGCGATTTCGATTACTCTGCGGGCGACGTTTTCGATTCCGAGCGCATTGCGGCTGCTGAAAAGTTTGCCGAAAGCTATCTCGCATATATCTGCGGCGGCGGTGCATGGCAGGATCCCGCTAACGAAAAGGCTTTCAACGACAACTACAACGCCATCAAGGCGCAGATGATCGAGGGTACGGCGGGTTACGTCGGCGTGATGGAATCCTACCGCGACGTCAACCTGATGCCCAAATACGATTCCTTCACCGTCGATTCAAAGACCGCGACCGATCTTGTCGAATACACCGAAAGGAGCCTCTCCTGCCGTGTTGAATTCAGCGTAACACGCACGAGAACGGTTGAAGGCGTACAGCAGACAGATACATTCACCGGCAGCATCAGCGTTCTGCAGGTCCTCTATAAGGGCGAATGGCGAGTTTGGAGCTTTGTGTATTCTTCTGCGGAGAACAGTGGTCAGTGATTAGTGGTCAGTGGACAGAAAGAAGCGGTTTTTGTTTAACATAACCAAAACCGAATAATCAAAATTGTGCAATAATACAAAATAGCAAGTTGAGAAAAAGTATTTCTTGACTTGCTTTTTTGTTTATGATAAAATAAAATTAGGGTAATTTTTATAAAAAGTGTAACCAAAGTGGTTTTTTCGTGTCTATATAAGTAGAGGTAACCGAAAAGGAGGTAAAGTTTATGAAAAAAGTTCGCATAAATGCATTGCTGTTGATTTCATTGCTTGGTTTTGTATTGGCGATAGTTTTCGCTTCATGTTCACAGAGCGGCAACGGACAGAATGGAAAGTCAACGCCTATGTTTTCTTCCGATGTCAGAGTCATTCTTACCCCCGAGGAGGAGAGCGAGATAATTGCGGCTTATGCAGAATATGCCAATGAACCCGATGCCTCGCCCGAGCAGTATAATGTTCGATGTCTTGGTTTGTCTTCGCGCGGTGCGTATGCCGTTATTATCGAACGCGAAGGATATATGCCGACAAGCTTTGAAGATTACCGCGAATCGCCCACAGATACGCCGGTCACCCGAGAGGCTTTCGGATTGGATAAAGCTTATGATTTCTGGTACGACAGCACAGCGCCTTTTTTGATCTATTTTAATGGCATGATCTTCAGCCTTCGTGATGCTCACCGTGACGGTGTTGTTACACCCGATTTTATTGCCGAGCTTTTTGAAAGGTATCGTTCCTATAATAAGGAGTTTTATGATTCCATGACCGAAGCGGTTGAAACGGTAGAAAAGGCGGATCGCCCCGAAGATCTTTCGGCGTATGGGCGCGTTCTTGTTGTTATCAGCGATGAGAAAAGCCGTGAGCTCTATGATTATTCAGCAGCAGATTTTTCGGAGATCGGGTGTGTATATGTAAGAGATTTATTCACCTCGGCTGCCGAATGGGTACAGGTTGCAAAAGATATTAAGGCAGGCAAGGATTCACTTGACAATTATCCGAGAAGCAAGCATAGCTACATAAATCGCATACTTGACGATTACAATCAGATACTTTGCTTATATGTAGAGGAAACCACAGAAGAAGGTATTCTCAAGATCTGTGATCAGCTCAAGACTCGAAGCGATATTCTTTCCGCAGAGCCGGACAGAGTTATCTCGATAGATTAATGTTTTCTAAAGAAAGGACGACAAAACGATGAAAAAGTTTTTATCATTCATTTTAGCCCTCACATTCTGCTTTGCCGCCTTTTCGGCATTTGCACCGAGTGTTTCGGCAAAAAGCGCGACGATCAGCGAGAGGGAAGCAAGAGAATTGGTGGAAAGAGCATATCAGTTTTTCTGTGATGCCAGAGTAGATGACTGGGACGATAATCTTGTTGATTACAAATCCGAGGATATTTGTGAGATTTATATCTCGCATATTGACGAAACGCTGATTTACAGACCGGTAGATGAGTCCAAGCTTCCCGGCGGATCGTATTCCGCAATGCGCGAGGCGGCGAAAGAAATCTATACCGAGAAAATCGCGGAACTCGCTTATCAGTTCTCGGGCGCTAGTCCGGGCGGTGTGACCCATAATTTGCCTATGTATCATATTGCAGAAAGCGGAAAGGTTTACGGATACGGGCTTCAAGAGAATTCTTCACATAATTTATATATTTATACACCGAGCCTTCAATACAATAGATTTTCCGAAGGAGAGGTTCAGCTGAGTATTATTTCGGGAGACTCAAAAAGTGCGACTGCGCTCATAACAATGAGCTTTTATTGGGCGGACGGTCCACGTTCTTCATTCTGTGAAGCAGTAGAATGCAAATTTGAAAAAACAGCGCGCGGTTGGAGAATTGCGGAATCCGAATTCAGTTTACTTTTGTCTTCGTCCAAAACCGCACTTGATGATTACCGCAAGGCTCATCCAGAAAAAGTCAATCCCGAGGTGCTGAAGCTTACGGATGCCGAGGCAAAGGATACCATTGACGAAACTGTAATGGATTATATGATCGAAATGTATTGCGGTTACTACGAAAGCTATCTTGATTACGTAAAGCACGAACAGAAGGAAGCCAAGGAGATAGTAAAAGAGATCACAGCCTCCGATGGCTCAAAACGCACCGTGAAGTATGTCGAGAATATCGGAATAAATGATTATGCGGCGTTTTATTTTACCGATGACGTTGCAGAATCCTTTATGACAAAAGCATATCACAACAATGATCTCGATATGTTTATAACCGAAGGCGGTACGGAATATCTGGCGTATATCGACGGTGCTGATGATCTTTCGTTTGTGTATGACCCGAATGATGTTGTCGTTGAGGTCGTGGAATCCACGGACAAGGAAGCAACCGCACGCGTATATTGCGGCCTCAAAAAGGACGGCAAGGTTATTCCGATATACATTGAATGCAAATTTGAAAAGAATGAAATAAACTCG
>JAZNFB010000371.1:0-4901 GCA_045588895.1 Candidatus Flemingiibacterium sp. | reverse complement strand
AAAAGAAGATAGAGATACGGCTCACTGATATAGCACGCCTTTGCAATCTCGGGAACAGAGCTGTTCGGATTCTCGCTTATATAATGCTTTGCCATTTCAATTATCGCACGATCCTTGCCCGGCACCTCGCGCTCCATCGTCGGAAATATATCGGCAAGGATACCGTAAAAAATGCTGAGTGCTTCACACGAAACAGGATTTCCGAGCGGAATTGAGAGAAGTCTTTTCCGAAGCGCATCATCACACTGTATTTTTTGAAGCTCGTAGCTCCCCTGCTCACGTGCTTCGAGTCCGTGGAAGCCAAGCGAGAGATATTTAAGCACACCGTCTCTCGGATACCAGAACGATTCGTAAACAAGATTTTTCGGAATATAAAAAAGCTCGCCTTCATCGATTATAAGTGTCTTTTTTTCGGAAACTATTTTGCAGTGTCCCCTTTTTGTATAGCCGAGAAAATTCATCGGGCAGCCGGCACGATTGTCTGTATATTTGTGCTTATTCATCGTAAATTCAACGAAGCTGAAGTTATTTTTAGCACTGTATTTATTCATTGCGAACCTCAAATATTATATAATTTTACCTCTTTTTTATATTATACACTATTTTATTATTGAAATCAATATGTTATAATAAATATGTTCAGAAAATTCATTGAGAAATTGGAGATATTAAGATGCGAAAAATTAAAATAGCGTTAATAGGCATCAACGGCGAAAGCCACGCCCAACCGATAATCAGTTGCATCCGAAAAAATAGTGATATATTCGATTTCGTCGGATATCACCTGCCAAATGGCGAAGCAGAAAAATTCCCTGCTGTATTCGCTTATCTTAACGGCTGCAAGGAGCTGTCACTCGACGAAATACTTAACGATCCGACAATTGAGGCAGTCGCAATCGAAACGGAGGAAATATATCTCACCAAATATGCCACACTCGCCGCAAAGCACGGTAAGCATATACATATGGAAAAGCCGGGCGGAACCTCGGTCAGCGAATTTGAGGCGCTTATCGACCTTGTAAAAAAGGGCGGCAAAACCTTTAACGTCGGATATATGTACCGTTACAACCCAATTATCCGAAAGCTTTTAAAGCGAATAAAGGATGGCGAATTTGGCGATATCATCAGCGTTGACGCAGATATGAGCTGTTATCATCCGGCGAAAACCCGCAAATGGCTGGAAACATTCCCCGGCGGTATGATGTTCTTTCTCGGATGTCACCTTATCGATCTGATACTGCAAATTCAAGGCAGTCCGGAAAATATCATTCCCCTTAACCGCTCATCTGGGATCGACGGAGTTACGGCAGATGACTTCGGAATGGCAGTGTTTGAATACAAAAACGGCGTATCCGTGGCAAAGACAAGTGCCGTACAGATCGGCGGCTTCACCACTCGTCGTCTGCTCGTTTCGGGAACAAAAAAGACAATCGAAATAAAGCCGCTTGAATTTGTATCCGGCGAAAATCTGCTTGTAACCGAAGCAGCTGAATTTGAAAACAAGCAGTCATGGAGCGACCGCGGAAGCACATATAACAGCGGCGATTTCAACCGTTACGATGATATGATGAAGGCGTTTGCCTCAATGGTTCGCGGCGAATGTGACAATCCTTATACATACGATTATGAGCTTCTGCTTTATAAAACCGTTATGAAAGCCTGTGGAGGTGAAGGAAAATGAAAAAAGTGCTTGTTCTCGGTGCAACCGGTGCAATAGGGTTTTATCTTGTTCCGGAGCTTGCCAAAATGGGTTATACCGTCGATGCAGTCTCGCTTGACGATCCGCCATATGATCTAACGAATGTTACATATTATAAATTCAATGCCAAAGATGACACCGAGCTTTTTCGTTTCATCGGCGACAAGAAGTATGATGCTATACTCGACCTCATGCTCTACCTCACAGCCGAGCTTGAAAGCCGCTACATGAAGCTTCTTGACTTAACAGCCCACTATCTGTTTTTCTCGTCATACAGAGTGTATGCAAACGAAGAAACTCCCATAAAAGAAACCTCGCCGAGGCTACTTGATGTTTCAACAGACAAGAGATTCCTTGCCGGCGAAAAAACAAATTACGCACTCTATAAAGCGCGTGAAGAAAATCTTTTGCGTGCATCGGGACGTAATAATTACACTATTCTGCGTCCGACGATGGTATTTTCAAGATACCGTTATCAACTCGTGGGACTCGAAGCACGGACATTTCTTTACCTTGCCCAAGAGGGATATAAGGTTCCTCTTCCTGAAAATGCGATGAATCTTAATGCGGCAATGATATGCTCTGAAGATGCGGCAAAGCTTATTTCGCGTCTTGTTCTGAATGAAAAAGCATATGGTGAAGCGTTCACAGTCGGAAGTTCAGAGCTTCATTCGTGGAGCGACGTTGCAGATTATTACTCTGAGGCTGTAGGACTTGAATATTTTACGGTGGAACAAAAGAAATTTGACAGCTTTATTGCTTCTATCGAAGAAGGCTGGCTATATGACCACCTTTACGATCGTTATTTCGACAGAAGGATTGACAATTCAAAAATCCTCACCGCAACGGGAGTGTCACAAAGCAAGCTGACACCGCTGTTTGAATGTCTTGTCCGCGAACTTCATTTGATACCGAAGGATTTCAAGTGGAAACCTTATGAACGTACACTCAAAATGATCGATTTCTTCGGGCTTTAATATCTTTAATATAAAGAAAAAGCAACCGGTTGATTGATGCCGATTGCTTTTGTTTTTATAAACTTATCTGCACTTCTTATCGAATGCAGGATTGATTGCGAAGAAGTTCTTGGAGTCGAGGTTATCCTGAACGTGACGAAGCAGTTCACCGAAGCGCTGATAGTGAACAATCTCACGCTGGCGTAAGAATTTTATCACGTCGTTAACATCGGGATCGTCAGAGAGACGAAGGATGTTATCGTAAGTGGTTTTCGCCTTCATTTCGGCAGCCATATCCTCGTGAAGATCGGTTATCGGATCACCCTTAACCTGCATGGTAGCCGCACTCCAAGGTGTTCCCGATGCCGCCTGTGGATATACGCCCGTTGTGTGATCGACAAAATACGTACCGAAGCCCTGCTTGTCGATTTCATCGGGTGAAAGGTTGCGAGTGAGCTGGTAGACGAGTGTTCCTACCATCTCAAGATGCGCAAGTTCTTCGGTACCTATATCGGTAAGTGCGCCCTTTGCCACATCGTAAGGCATACTGTAGCGCTGGCTGAGGTAACGCAAGGATGCACCAAGCTCGCCATCCGGTCCGCCATATTGGCTTATAATTACCTGCGCAAGACGGGGATTCGGATTCTTTATCTTTATCGGATACTGCAGTTTCTTTTCATAAATCCACATACTCAGCAGTCACCTCCTGTAATGTTTGCCTCAAGCTCCCAAGGCCACGGACCGTCCACCCAGTGCCATACACGTCCATCAGTACAGCTGTTTGAGCATCCGTTACCCTGATTACGAGCCAAACCTCCGTCACAGCCGCAGCCGCACGAATTACCGCCGCGAACCGCACTTCTTAAAACGTCCTTGCCTTCATAGCCGCGACCGACAACGGCACCTTTGGCGTCACCGGTGTTGCAAGCGTAATTACATTTGTCACCTGCCGCAGCACACAGCTGTCTGTAAGCCGTAAGGGCACGTTCGTCATTCGGATGCGTGTCAAGATAGAGACGCAGTTCCCACGCCGCGAACGGAAGCGCGTATTCGTTCATACAACCCTGTTTCAGCATCTTTTACCTCCCATTGTCACCGTTTTACCGCAATACGGCTTGTCGAGCTCGGGATAAAGTGTACCGCGGCAAAGTGCCATTTCGGGCTGATACATATTTTCAAGCTCCTGCCGGCGTACATAAGCCATCGCGAGCGCCGCGGGAAACTTATCGTCAGGATGAGTGTCCTTCATCGGGCACATATCTTTCTCTGTCAAAATGACCATCCTCTTTCTTTTTTACTTGGCGGCATAAATCACCGCCTGATAAAAGTATATGAAAGTTATATAACAATGTTAAAAAGCGAGTCGGCATAAAATTGTGCTAACCCGCTTTTTTGTTATATTCACTTGCTTGCCCATACTATTTTGGCAAAAAAACAAAAATAATTTTCACTCACTTATTTCTTAACCTTATCAAGAAGCCACATAAGAAGCTCCTCATTGTAAGCATATTCCCAAACGCCATGAGCAACGCCGTCGATACGAGTATAGGTTACATCCTTCTCACGTGCACGCAGAGCCGCCACCATTTCATCCGACTGTACGGGCGGAACAACAGTATCATCAGCACCGTGAAAAACCCATATCGACATATTAAGACAACCAGTGTTCCAAGACATACCGCCGCCGCAAACCGGAACAATCGCAGCAAACAGCTCAGGAGCCGCCATAGCCGTGTACCACGTACCGAATCCGCCCATACTGAGGCCGGTCAGATAGACACGGTTTTCATCTACGTCATATTCCGCCTTGATCTGTTCGATAAACTTAATAATCGACTCAACGCGTGCCGCCCAGAAAGTGTTACGCGGACACTGCGGCATGACAAATATACAGTTATAATCGGCATCCTTGACCATCTTGGAAAAGCCGTGAACGTCAACAAGCGAAAGATCGTCACCGCCCTCGCCTCGCTCACCTGCGCCGTGAAGCTGTATAATAAGCGGAAGCTTGGAATTTTGCGCTGACTTTGGAGAATATTCAACAAACGGAAAGATCCATTTTGACTCGTTATGTTCGATTCTGTTCATTATTGTTACCTCTTGAATAAAATGTTGTATGTATATTATATCAAATCGCGTCTTGGAAGTCAATACGAAAAATGCTGTTATTTCAATCATTTGTAATGTCACCATTTCCGCTGATTGGTATTGCGTCACCTAAATATGTAGGTTTTGGTTTAATTACC
>JAZNFB010000370.1:0-8252 GCA_045588895.1 Candidatus Flemingiibacterium sp. | reverse complement strand
GCTATCAAGCTTACAAAATATATGTATGAGCATGGCGTTAACATTCTCGGAACATCTGCTGATTCAATCGACGCGGCAGAGGACAGAGAGCGTTTTGATGCACTGCTTGAAGCAAATCACGTCGCACGTCCCGAAGGCTTCACCGTAATGACCACAGAAGAAGCACTCACCGTTGCGGCAAAGATCGGTTATCCCGTACTCATGCGCCCCTCTTACGTTCTCGGCGGTCAGAACATGATCATCGCGTTCACAGAGGATGACATCAAGGAGTATATGCAGATAATCCTCGCAAACAATATCGAAAATCCCGTCCTCATCGATAAGTACCTCATGGGTATCGAGCTTGAGGTTGACGCTATCTGCGACGGTGACGATATACTCATCCCGGGTATCATGGAGCACGTTGAGAGAACCGGTATTCACTCGGGCGACTCAATTGCGGTTTACCCGGCATGGAACATCACCGATAAGCTTCGCGAGGAGATAATTGAGGTTACAAGAAGCCTTTCAACGAGCCTTGAAATTATGGGACTTGTTAACATTCAGTACCTCATTAATAAGGCGGATAACCGTCTCTATGTTATCGAGGTAAATCCGCGCTCGTCACGTACCATTCCGTATATCAGTAAGGTTACCGGCGTTCCTATGGTTGACCTTGCAACACGCTGTATGCTCGGCGAAAAGCTTGCCGATATGGGCTACGGTACGGGACTTTATAAGACCTCTCCGTATGTTGCGGTCAAGGTTCCCGTGTTCTCGTTTGAGAAGCTTATGAATGTTGACAACCATCTCGGTCCTGAAATGAAATCGACAGGTGAGGTTCTCGGCCTTGCAGCGACACGTGAAGAAGCACTCTATAAGGGACTTATCGCGGCAGGATATA
Source organism: Candidatus Flemingiibacterium sp. (assembly GCA_045588895.1). Classification (GTDB taxonomy): domain Bacteria; phylum Bacillota; class Clostridia; order Oscillospirales; family CAG-272; genus Flemingiibacterium. The sequence continues at coordinate 7,369 of JAZNFB010000370.1, read as the reverse complement.
AGCTCAAAAAGCAGGGCGGCATCTTCATAACCGTCCGTGACTCGGATAAATCGGAAATAGGCGAGACTGCAAAGCGTTTCTATGACCTTGGATTCGAGCTTTACGCAACCCGTGGCACGGCAAAGATCATTGAGGACTACGGCATGAAGGTCAAGGTTGTTGACAAGATTCACGAGGGCGAGAATAATACTCTCAAGCTTATCGAATCGGGACGTATCGATTACGTTATTTCCACCTCGGCGAAGGGACGTATACCGACGCGTGACAGCGTTAAGATCCGCCGCAAGACAGTTGAGCGTGCGATTCCGTGTCTTACCTCGATTGATACGGCAAATGCTGTTGCAGACTGCTTAAAGAGCCGTTATTCACAGAGCTGCACAGAGCTTGTTGACATCAACGATATGAGAAGCGAAAAGGCGACACTTGAATTTACCAAGATGGAAGCCTGCGGAAATGACTATATCTATTTCAACTGCTTCAATCAGAAGATCGACAACCCCGAGGGACTGAGCATCCGTCTTGCTGACCGTCATTTCGGCATCGGCGGCGACGGCGTTGTGCTTATGTATCCGTCCGACGTGGCTGACGTTAAGATGCGTATGTTCAACCTTGACGGCACAGAGGGTAAGATGTGCGGAAATGCGGCAAGATGTATCGCTAAATTCATGGTTGACAACAAGATGGTTGACAAGGACACTGTTACAATCGAAACCCTCAGCGGAGTACGTCAGACATGGGTTGAAAAGGTTAACGGCGAGGTCAGCACGGTGACAGTTGACATGGGTAAGGCGGAGCTTAATCCGTCGCTCATTCCCGTTAAGCTTGCACTTCGCAACGTCATCGGCGTACCGACACAGGTTGCAGGAGACAGATACCGCATCACCTGCGTTTCGATGGGCAACCCTCACTGTGTTGTATTCAGCGACGAATTTGACGTGGCACTTGACAACCTGAATCTCGAGGAGCTTGGACCGAAGTTTGAAAACGATCAGCTCTTCCCCGAAAGAGTCAACACCGAGTTTGTCAAGGTTCTCAACAGCACCACTATAAAGATGCGTGTTTGGGAGCGTGGCTCGGGCGAGACATTTGCTTGCGGAAGCGGTGCGTGTGCGGCAGTTGTTGCGGCAGTTGAAAACGGTTACTGCCCGAAGAACACCGACATCACTGTAAAGCTTCGCGGCGGCGATCTCAAGATCCGTTACACCGACGAAACGGTTTACCTCTCCGGAGACGCATCCAAGGTTTACGAGGGTACAGTCGTACTTTAATAGAAATAAAACAGGCAACAGTCCACTTTCTGCAGTTTTCGGCAATGCAATACGGGTGACTGTTGTCTGTGCCTTTATAAGGAGGTTTAAATCATGAAAAAGCACATTTTCACAGCCATAATCCTCTTATTAATTCTCACGCTTGCATCCTGCTCGTCTGAGCCGCAACCCACGTGGGAAGACCATTATAACGAGGGTGTACAGCATTACACCGACGAAAATTACGGTTTAGCACTCACTTCCCTTGAAGCGGCACTTGAATTGTCACCCGATAATGCAAACGTATACATCGCAAGAGCAAAGGTGTACATTGCAATGGACACAGAAGACAAGCTCACACTCGCCGTTGCCGACTGCGAAAAGGCAGTAGAGCTTGACAAAACCGCAATCGAAGCGTACACATTGCTTGCAGACATTTACAAGGCGCAAAACGATCACGAAAAGGTGCTTGATGTCTATTCGAAGCTGATCGAAGCACTTCCCACCGGCACTGACGCATATCTGCAAAGAGCGAAATACTACCTGGAGCTTGAACAAACGGAAGAAAACCTGACATTGGCACTGAACGATTACAACACGGTGCTCGAAATCGACAACACCTGCATTGAAGCCTACCTCGCCATCGCGAACATTTACATTCTCCAAGGCAAAACCGAAGATGCGCTCGATACATACACAGAAATAATCGCGCTGACACCGGACAATCCCGATGTTTACATCGCAAGAGCAGAGCTTAATCTGAAGCTTGACAGCTCGGACGAAACCTTAAGCGCAGTGCTTGCAGACTATCAAAAAGCGATCGAGCTTGGTGACACCTCAACAGCGTCACACATCGGCGTTGCGAAGATATATGAGCAGCTTGGCAAGCCGCAGGACGCAATCAACGCATACACAGCGATAATCGAGCTCGAGCCCGAACAAACGGCGGCATACCTCTCCCGTGCAAACGCATATATGTCGCTCGAAGTTCCCGACACAGACAAAGCACTAACCGACTATCAAAAAGTGATCGAGCTTGATAACACCGTTATCGAAGCACACAAGGGCATCGCCAATATCTACGTGCTGGGTGAAAAGCATGAGGAAGCGATAAATGTGTACACGCTTATCCTTTCGCTTGATGAAAATGACATCGAAGCTTATATCGGCAGAGCGGATTCATACGTTGCCATCGACGGCGAGGACAACCTCACTGCTGCAATGAGCGATTACGAAAAGGCACTTGCGCTTGACAAGATGATTTCGAAAATATACATCGGAATCGCAAACATTTACATCATCCGTACAGATTATGAAGCCGCACTTGAAATACTCGAAAAAGGCACGGAGCTTCTCGGCGCAGGGGATTTTGCGACGATTATATTGATGGTTAAGAGCTACCTCGTCTGTCCGGAATGTGGAAGCCTCGACCACCGCGAGCACCCCGACACGATCATTGCGCATTTAAGCGATGCAGAGCTTATCGACTTTATTAAGCCGTATTTGGAGGAATACCTCCGCATAATAAACCGTTCGATTGATTATATCACTTGTTCCGAACAATACTATATTCTCAAATCCAACTCTCCTATAGACTCTAATAATTATAAAAATCTCAAAATTTATTCGAAATGTAAATGGTATCAAATCGCACGTACGATTTCATATGATAACGATTTGTTTACATATGAGACCGTTGACGGTGAAACTTTTAGTGTACAATATCCTCTGGATAAATATACCCTGGAACTCACCACAGCACGTGACTTTAATAGCTTTGCAGAAATTACTGAACATTTTAACACTTGGTTCAACAAGGAAATATCCAATCTTCTCACAAATCACCACACCTCTGATAAGTTCGAATACAATGGTAAAGTATTCATGCCTCCTTACTTCAGATACGCATATGGCTCATTGAACTATGTATTCAACTACGACACATTAACAATTGAATATAGAACCGAAGATGCATGTCGTATTTCTGTTGATAAATATGATCCCCGCGACGTAGCTGGTTACGGAACATATCGTCCCACCAGATGTATTTTCGAGTTTGGTGTTGAAGACGGAAAATTTGTAATAACCGATATTCAACCGTCACCATTTTAAACTAATAGTAATTATTGAATACCCCACATAAAAAAGAGGCTTCCACTGACAGACAAAATCGGTGGAAGCTTTTTATATTCAGCCACAAAACAAAAAAGGCTGTACCGTTTATGATACAGCCTCATAAATCAATATTTATCTTGCCTTGGTTGCAATCTCTGTGAGAGCCTTTGCGAGGAACTCGTCTGCCGCCATTGCACCAAGGTCGCCGTCCTTGCGTGAACGCACCGCAACTGTGCCGTCGGCAACCTCGTTTGCGCCGATAACCAGCATATACGGTATCTTTTCAAGCTGTGCCGAGCGAATCTTGTAACCGATCTTTTCGTTGCGCTCGTCAAGGAATGTGCGTATGCCTGCCGCTTCAAGCTTTGCTTTAAGTGCTTCTGCATACTCATGCTGCTCGAAACCAATCGGCAGAATCGCAACCTGCGTCGGAGCAAGCCACATCGGGAACGCACCTGCATACTTTTCGATAAGCAGTGCAAGTGTACGCTCGTAGCATCCGACAGAGGTTCTGTGAATGATGTACGGACGGCGCTTCTGGCCGTCAACGTCGATATATTCCATGCCGAATCTCTCTGCAAGAAGCTGGTCGATCTGAATTGTGATGAGAGTGTCCTCTTTACCGTGTACGTTCTTGATCTGAATATCGAGCTTCGGACCGTAGAACGCCGCCTCACCGATACCGATTGAATATTCGATACCGATGTTGTCGAGGATCTTCTTCATAGCGCCCTGAGCCTCTGCCCACTGCTCGTCTGTACCCTCATATTTGTCGCGGTTATTGGGATCCCACTGCGAGAAGCGGTAGGTTACATCCTCGCCGAGGCCGAGAGTGTCAAGAGTATATTTAGCAAGCTCAACACAGCCCTTAAATTCTTCTTCGAGCTGTTCGGGACGGAGAATGAGATGTCCCTCGGAGATCGTGAACTGACGTACTCTGATAAGACCGTGCATCTCGCCGCTGTCCTCGTTACGGAAGAGCGTTGACGTTTCGCCAAGTCTCATCGGCAGGTCACGGTAAGAGCGCTGACGGTTGAGGAAGACCTGATACTGGAATGGGCAGGTCATCGGACGGAGCGCAAACACTTCCTTGTCCTTTTCCTCGTCGCCGAGAACGAACATACCGTCCTTGTAATGTCCCCAGTGTCCCGAAATTTTGTAAAGGTCGGATTTTGCCATGAGGGGAGTTTTTGTTAAAAGATAACCGCGTCTCTGTTCCTCGTCCTCAATCCATCTCTGAAGAAGCTGAATGATACGTGCGCCCTTGGGAAGCATGATGGGAAGTCCCTGACCGATACTGTCAACGGTTGTGAAAAGCTCAAGCTCACGTCCAAGCTTATTGTGGTCACGCTTCTTTGCTTCTTCAACTGCTTCAAGGTGTGCTTTGAGTAAATCCTTTGAGGGGAATGCAACACCGTAAATACGCTGAAGCTGTTTGTTTGCCTGATCGCCCTTCCAGTATGCACCTGTGCACTGAATGAGCTTCAAAGCCTTAACCGCGCCGGTCGAGAAGATATGCGGACCTGCACAAAGGTCTGTGAACTCGCCCTGCTTATAGAACGAAATTTCTTCGCCCTCGGGAAGCTCCTCGATAAGCTGTACCTTGTATGGCTCATCCTTTTCGCTCATAAGCTTGATAGCCTCGTCACGGGAAAGTGTGAAACGCTCGATGAGGAGGTTTTCCTTAACGATCTTCTGCATTTCGGCTTCGATTGCGGAAAGAATTTCGGGAGTGAACGCAACCTCACTGTCAATGTCATAATAGAAGCCCGTCTCAATTGCCGGACCTATTGTAAGCTTCGCCGCAGGATAAAGACGCTTTACAGCCTGAGCTAAAATGTGTGACGCAGTGTGCCAAAAAACGTGCTTGCCGTCAGCGTCGTCAAAGGTGAGGATCTTAACGTCAGCGTCCTCGGAAAGCTCATAGGAAAGCGCTACAGTGTTGCCGTTAACGCTTGCCGCAAGGGATGAACGGTCTGTGAGACTCTGCGCCTTTGCAGCCTCATAAACCGTCACGGGAGCATCGAACTCAACAGGCTCGATACCGTCAAATTTGATCTTGAACATAAAAAATACCAATCCTTTCGTTTGCCCGGGGAAAACAAAAACACCCCAAGGCATAATAATAAAAATTACACCTTCGGGGTGAGATAAATCCCACGGTTCCACCCGATTTTTTCACTCATATTCACGGCATACACCGAGATGCCATATAACGGAGGCGTCCGTCGCACCATTTCCTGTACGAAGCCATAAAGAACGGCGGTTAAAACATATTTCCCCGATAGGATTCTCACAGCAGATAAATCCCTCTCTGAAAACGAAAAAATACGCAGATCCGTTCAGCCTTTCTATCATTATACACCCTTGCGAGCGTTTTGTCAAGCGATTTTTTCAAATTTGCATCGGTCACACACCGCGCCAAAATTAAACTTTTTTAAAACTTATCGCATCTCGCCTTGAAAAATAGCTGAAATTATATTATACTTAAAGTGTAAAAATTCTCTGAAAGGAGTTGTCAACATTGCAGGACACCGAGCTTAAAGCTATCGTTGCAAGAAACATAACCACGCTCCGAACCAAAAACAAAATGACACAGCTTGAGCTTGGAACGGCTCTATCCTATTCCGACAAGGCTGTTTCAAAATGGGAACGTGCAGAGGGAATCCCTGACGCATATGTGCTTCTCAAAATGTCGGAAATTTTCGGCTGCAGCGTTGACTACCTGCTTCGAGAGCACAGCGAAAAGGAACGCTTACCAAAACAAAAGAAGCGTGTCAATCATGCGGTAATTTCCCTGATTTCGATTCTCGGCGTGTGGACGGTAGCACTGCTATCATTTATAATAATGCATCTCTCGGGATTTACATATCCGCTTATCTTCGTTTATGCCCTTGTCGTTTCAATGATAATTCTCACGGTGTTCAATTCGCTTTGGGGAAAACGCATGGGACAGTTTATCGTAATATCGGCTCTCGTCTGGAGCATATTTTTAATGATATACTTCATTTTCATGAGTGCCGGCAAGAATTATTGGCAGCTATTACTTCTCGGAATCCCGAGTCAGCTCATTGTTCTGCTTTGCTTTTACGTTATACGAGGCGGACGGCATTTGTCTTCAAAAAAGTGAAAAAAGCCAGCTGTAATCGGCGACTCTACTGTGCGTGGAGTCGTTTTTTCTTTGGGTAGAGTGAATATTTTTACGTGTAGAGTTAAAAATCAAAGTGTAGGTTGATTATGGACATCGGGACGGCTATAATGATAATCAGAAAACGTCACATTCCCGGAGGAAAACAAATGAAAAAGGTTATTGCAAAAATTTTACGTATACTGACAATTCCGCCGCTTCTCGTCACGGCACTGCTCACGGTGATATACCTCACCCGTAACACCATCTTCAGAGGGATAAATGATTACCTGGCGGCTGTTGCCTGTCTTGCCGTCATCCCTGCGTTTGCATATGTTCTGCAGCCGATCATCCCCGGCTTCAAGGGTAAGGGACGCGACGGTCAGCGAGGTCTTGCGTTTGTGACGAGCACAATAGGTTACATCGCCGGCTTTGCTTATGCATTTATAAGTAATGCCACAAACGAATTTAAATTCATCATCACCGCATATCTTCTCTCTGTAATACTTCTTTTGATATTCAACAAAATCTTCCGTCTGAAAGCAAGCGGGCACGCCTGTGGTGTACTCGGACCGTTACTTTTTGCGGTTTACTTTCTCGGTCCGATATGGGTGATACCCTGCAGCATCATTGCCGCCGCGGTCGCCTGGTCGTCCGTTGCATTGTCGCGTCACACGCCAAAGGATCTTTGTCTTGGCGGCATCTGCGCTCTGATGGCATTTATCACAATGGGCATCGGTATTTTATAAAGACATAATAAAAAGGAGCAGTCTGCACGCTTTGTGTGAACTGCTCTTTTCCTTTTTCACCTATCGCCCACTTTCACCACTTAACTAACAATGAAACCTCTGAGCCGCCGACGCAGCTGGCGGCGGACAAA
>JAZNFB010000369.1:0-2532 GCA_045588895.1 Candidatus Flemingiibacterium sp. | reverse complement strand
CAGTTACCGCGCATCCTGCGACAACAACTACAAAAACAACAGTTAAAATAAGTACAAATATTTTTTTCATTTTACAGCCTTTCCATTGTTAAAACTTCTGATTCGATGAGTGAATTGATGTATGAGAACTTTTTTGAATCTTTAATGTCACAAGTAATTCTCCTATTGATACTCCGCATATCACACCGACAAAATCAATGATCACATCCGAAACACTGCTTGTTCGCCCTGTGAGGCTCTGGATAAACTCGTCAATAACCGCAACGAGCAATCCACAAAGAAGCGGCAAGGAAATATGATGGTTGCCTTTTGTATAACAAACCAAAGTTGTCATTCCTGCAACCGAAAAACCCAGCAAGGCAAATTCAAGAATGTGTGATGCTTTTCGAACAAAATAATTGATATCCTCGGTAGAGATTGTGTCGTTCGGGTCAAATATCGATTCGATTAAATCCACGAGACCCTTGCTCTGTTCGTATGATTCCTCTCCGTTTTTCAATGAGTTAGAAAGAATAAATACCATTGAAAACACGGTAAGGATAACAAACACGAACGTACATATTTTTATATGTTTTTTCATGGGTTTCTCCTATGCATCGGATATGACACGAAAAATTTCTCACGCCATCTTATTGACATTGAAAATGTAATACTGGCTTAATGAACGCAATCCCAGTATTATGAATATGTAATCGGTCATCGAAAAATATGTTTTAAGCTATTATATTTTTTCTGCCCTGTCAGAACATACTTAAAGGGCATATTATATTCGTTGTTAAGTGGCTCCTTATCTTTTGTAAGCATACTAATAAGGAGAATTATTTTTTCGCGTATGTGCCAACTAATCGTTATGATCATATTAAAAAGATCACATCTGTGAATTGATATATAGGAGCTATTGCATGAAAAAGTGCGGTGTTTGCACTTTTTCATGCACTCCTATTCATTGATTGCAACGCTATTTTTTCATATGCGTATATAGATCAATTAAACCATTGACATCCTGACGAACGCCGTCAGGAAATCCAACGGTTTTTATTCGATGCAGCCGACTTTTTCCAAAGTGGAAATAAACTCGTCCACATCAGACAATGCCTGTTCGCGCTCGACATCGTATTCAGCCAAAAGCGCATCTCTGTGAGATATCCTTTTTGATGAGGATTATTACAGTTCTTCCCAACCACTCGCACCTTCTACACCTAAATCAGGATTAGATGCCACGTTTTCAGTGGACTCGAGGCTGATAATTTCAACTTGCGGTTGTTCATATGTTTTTTTCATTGCATTTCTCCTTTCGTTTTTCATTATTTTACATCGACTTCTGACGAAGAGAAGATAACAACGTTATTGCTCTTGACAACGAAGGAAATCTTCATCCGAGTCGCGGAAGCAATCCATACTTCGTTAAGGGTTACAGTGAATACAGAACCGTATTTATTAGTTTCAATATTGTAACTATTCAAATATTCTTGAACGTATCCGTTATTGTATATGAAATCCTGATTGGTATCATATTCATCAGTGGACCATGAAAGTCTTACTTCGAATGTAACTCCGCTGTTTGCGTCCTTAATTAAATCATGCATGGCAGCTTCAAGTTTGGGTGAGAATGCATATTTGATGCTTTCGCCACTACTGCCTTGAGGTTTGTATTCACCAACTTTAATATATTCAGCAAATGCATATCCATCGGCCGTCTTTACAGGAAGCTGTGCATTGTTTTCTGCAAACACTGCATTATCTGTCTTCAAACGTCCCGAATTATCGCTGCTACTATCAATGATGCTTGAGTCTTTAAAGCCTATTGCATAATAAGCTGTCAATGTATTTCCGTTAAGGTCGAGAGTTACATTGGAATCAACAGTAACAAGGGTTTCTTCGCAATCAGCAAGAAGCTTAATAGTTACGTTTTCCTGAATGCTCTTTGCTGCAGCGAGCGCTTCCGCAAGAGTTGCATAACCAACGCCGTTGACCTCTGCAACTGCTTCGCCTGCAACTGTTACCATGCCCTCGCTGTAATTTTCAACAACGTAGCCTTCAGCCTTGAGTCTATCAGAGCATTCAGCCTTAACAGCGATGGTATTTTCGTCAACCGCACCGTTGGCAAGGATATTTCCGGCGATTTCGCCCTTGACGATAACCTTGGAACCGGAAGCCTGCTCGGCTGCGTTGCCCCAGCTGATGGCATAGCAATGTGTGCCGGTTGCGGTAACGGTGCTGTCTGCGTCAACATTTACGGTAACGCCATCTGCGCATACTGCGATGGTCGAGAAGGAGTTACCTGCAACATCGTTATCACCGGTGGATCCGGTAAGATAAGAATTGATGAAGTTGAAGACGGACCCTTCGGAATCGGTCTTTACATAGAGTGCAGCGTAGCCACTGACAGTAGAATTTGTTGCGGTAAGTTCGGTTTTAACGAAGGTGATGATACCGTAACCTGTGGTGCCTGCATTGATCGTCACGTTGGTCATGGTAACCTTGGTGCCGTTTTCGCTGCCGCCGATGGTAAGAGGCTGAGAATTGCCGTAC
>JAZNFB010000368.1:0-10182 GCA_045588895.1 Candidatus Flemingiibacterium sp. | reverse complement strand
AGCTCGTCAAAGTATGTATTAACGACAGTGGAAACGTCCTTGTAAAAATCGGGGAAGCGTGTTTTGGAAAGTCCGCTTCGGGCGTGCTCGACGAACATACGGTAATGCGGCAGGCAGATGTACGGCTGTGCACGAAGCTTTTCGCGGAAGTCACTGTCCTGATCCCATAGAAGCACGGCGGTTTCCATCATCTTTGCGAATGAAAACTCAATTCTGCCGCAAACGTAACAGCTTCCCTCAAGCTCGGCAAGTCGCTTCATCGGTTCAACGCCGACACCCTTCAAAATGGCGAGTCCTTTGCCGTTTGTATCTTTACGCAGCTCATTTAAGTGGCTTTCGAGCATGAGTGCCATTCCGAGGCGGTTTTTGCGCGTGAACATCATGTCGTAATGTGTTTTACAGAAGCCCTGCTCGTTGGTTTTGATACGGGTGTCCGGCTCCATCATCGATGCTCCGAGGATGAGCTCAAGCTCGTTTTCCTCAAGCTTGTTGTAGAGTGCACAGAACGGACATCCGCAGGCGTGATCTTCACGGGATGCGTCAAATGCTTCGTTGACGGGGATTGTGTATATTTTTTCCATGGTGGTCTCCTTGATTTATCTGTATTGTTTTTTCTCGCACACTTGATTTATTAATATTATACCTTTATAATAAAAATAAAGCAAGCGTTATTTTATTAATTTGCGGAGATTTTTATGGAAATTTTAACTTTGGCTTCGAATGTTACAGAATTTCGCACTGACGGCGTTACTGCTGTGCGTGTTGACGGGCTTGATAACTTTAAAATATCACAGATTTTTGACTGTGGGCAGTGTTTTCGTTTTGATCCTGTAATGTCACAGCGCCATACTTTCGAATTTGAGGGTGTGGCTTTCGGGCGTTACATTCGTCTCGGACAGGACAGCTCCGATTCGGTTACAATATATAATACCACAGCCGCCGAATATGAATCATTGTGGAAGCATTATCTTGCGCTTGACCTTGATTATACAGAGGTTAGACGAGACATTGCCGAGCGTTTTTTTGCGGCGACAGGCGGACGTGACACTATAATGCCGTGTGCAATGGAGTGCGGCGACGGTATTCGTATACTGCGTCAGGATCCTTGGGAAGCGGTGTGCTCGGTCATCGTTTCGCAGGACAATAACATACCGCGAATCAAGAAGATTATTGCGGCAATGAGCCGTGAATGGGGAGAGCCGATATTTTTTGGCGGAGAGGTTTACCATTCATTCCCGAGCGCAGAGGCACTTGTCAAAGCCGGTGAAAAGGCGATATTTGACATAAAAACGGGATTTCGTGCAAAGTACATATACGATGCGGCGTGCAAGGCTGTGAGCGGTGAGCTTGATTTTGCGGCAATCACTGCAGCATCTCCCGATGAGGCGGAGAGGATGCTTTGCTCGGTGAAAGGAATAGGACCGAAGGTTGCGGCGTGTGCGATGCTGTTTGGTTTTGGTAAGACGGAGGCGTTTCCCATAGATGTTTGGATTAAGCGAGTACTTGCGAAGTATTACCCCGGTGGGCTTGATATTTCTGCTCTCGGCAAGTATGCCGGTATTGCACAGCAGTATTTGTTTTATTATGAGAGGTATAATGCGTGAGGCGCTTTTTGTGAGGAGCGCAACCATAGTTTGATGCACGGGCGTTCGTGTAGTGCTTCGAGGGGGCAGAAACCAACTCTCGCCGTAGTTGTTCCGCAACACATCGCCTCCTGCGAGTGTTCTCGGGCCCCTACCTTCCTTGGGCAGGTCTCCTTGGCACGCTCAGTTCGCTTACGCTCACAATTCGCACGTGTAGCCGTAATCGCTTGTTTTCGCCAACTCACGTCGGCGATGATAGTTAGATCGGACAGCAGGACGATGTGCTCTGGTAAACGAAGCTCACCTGCATGGGCTAACTTTTTTGCAGTTAAAGAAACAACGAAGCCATTTACCCGCCGACGAAGCTGGCGGTGGACAAACGGTCACAGCAAACAAAGCGAATTGGAGCGTAAGCGACTGAGCGCGAATCGGGCGTTGGCAAGGAAGGGTGGGAGAGCTCGAGAGGGGAGGAAACCTGTGCAACTGGTGTCCATCTCTCTCGAATTACGCGAAGCTCGAAGCGTAAAACAAACCCCTTTTTCCGCAAACTCCATGTAACATTCCCAAAACAAAATTATAACAAAGGTGTAAATTTGCAAAACCCTCTTGCATTATTCAAAAAAATCTGATATAATATATTGGTAACAGCGACAAGCTGTAAAATAAGGCCATACCAGCCGGGGAATTAGCGGTGCCTTGTACCTGCAATCCGCTGCAGCAGGGGTGGACTTCCTTTAATAAGGGCTGACTTTGTGTGGTCTGCACGTCGGGTCTTATGTGATGACGGATGGGTCTCGCGCAATCGGAGGCTGTGAACCATGTCAGGTGGGGAACCAAGCAGCATTAAACGGTTACTTCGATGTGCCGTGAGGTTGCCTGTCCCGAGCATATTCCGCCGTTCACGCACATAAGGGCAGTTCGAGTTTTTGGTGTATGGTCTTATTTTACAGCTTGTCACATTTTTTAGAGAGGACGTGGAGAATTGCATCAGGCACTTTACAGAAAATGGCGACCGCAGACCTTTTCCGATGTGTGCGGTCAGGATCACATAACCGCAATTTTACGTTACGGTGTCGAAAACGGCAAAACCTCACACGCCTATCTTTTTACCGGCTCACGAGGTACGGGCAAAACCACCTGCGCAAAGATACTTGCCAAGGCGGTCAACTGTAAATCTCCCGACAGAGGTAACCCTTGCGGAAAATGTGAGGCTTGTCTTGCCGGGGCAAAGAGCAGTTGTATAGATATTATTGAGATGGATGCCGCATCAAATAACGGCGTTGACGATATACGTCAGATTCGCGACGAGGTTGAATATCTTCCTGCCGAGCTTTCCAAGAAGGTTTATATCATAGACGAGGTACATATGCTCTCGCCGAGTGCCTTCAATGCGCTTCTTAAAACGCTTGAGGAACCGCCGGCTCATGTGATGTTCATTCTCGCAACAACCGAGCTTCAGAAGATTCCGGCAACGATACTTTCTCGCTGTCAACGCTTCGATTTCAGGCGTATTGCGAGTGAGGTTATCGCACAAAGGCTTGAATACATCGCAAAAGAGGAGAATATCACCCTCGATCATGAAGCGGCATTTATGCTTGCCCATCTTGCACAGGGCGGTATGCGTGACGCAATATCGCTGCTTGAATTATGCTCGGGCGAGGATAAGCCTGTAACGACTGCTGTGGTTGAGGAAATTGCGGGAACGGGCGGTCGTGACGTTATTGTGAAGCTGCTTGAGGCGGTTTGCGACAAGGATTATGATGTCATCTTTGATGAGGTTGGCAAGATGTTCATGTCGAGCAAGGATCTCTCGGTCCTCTGGCAGGATCTTATCGCTTTTTACCGCGATATGCTCGTTGTTAAAACCACAAAAAATTCCCGTGAATATCTTGATCTCTCCGAGCGTCAGTATGCAGAGCTTATGGAGATTTCGGGACGGTTTGCCATAGAAACTCTCATTTATCACGGTAAGCTTCTCGATGAGGCACTTGCTTCGATGCGTATATCCGCAAGCTCAAAGCGTCTCATTGCCGAAATGACACTCGTGCGTATGTGTGACGAGCGGTTCTCAACCACAAATGAGGCTCTCGCTTCACGTATCACTATGCTTGAAGATAAGCTCAAATCGGGCGCTTACAGAAGTGAGACTGCTTCGGGTGAGAAGACACCGCCAATTTTAGAAAATAAGCCGGCTTCATCACCGGAAGAAAAAGCACCTGTGAAAGCCGATGAGAAAACGCAAGCGACACCCGTGAAAAAAGAATACCGTCAGCTTCCATATTGGGCTGATTTCGTTGAGAAATGCTGTGAGCGTGATATTATGCTCGGAACGCTTCTTCGCGAATCGGCAAAGGGCTTTACTGTGAATACCGATGAGCTTATTCACATTCGCACAAGCAACACAATGGCGCTGACGATAATTACCAATATGTTCGCCGATATGCTTGAAATACTCAACACATTCGAGGACGGACGGCTTAATGCAAGCTCTGTGAAGCTTGAATATGCTCCCGAGAAAAAGGATGACACCAATACGGCATTTGACGACCTCGCTCGCACTGCCGATGAAGTAAAATAATAACATTGAAAGGATATTAACAAAATGAAAGCACGTTTACCCAAGGGAATGGGCGGCGGCCCCCAGAATATGAACGCAATGATCAGACAGGCTCAGAAGATGCAGGAGGATATGGCTGCAAAGCAGGAGGAGCTTGAGGCTCGTGAATATGACGTTTCTGCCGGCGGAGGAGTTGTTGCAGTTAAGATAAACGGTAAGAAAGAGATACTCTCAATTGATATCAAGCCCGAGATCGTTGACCCCGATGATATTGAAACCCTTTCCGATCTGCTTGTTGCGGCTGTTAACGAGGCTATCAAGAAAGTTGAGGATGTAAGCTCATCCGAAATGCAGAAGATCACCGGCGATATCAGTATGCCCGGTCTGTTTTAAAACCTATGGCGGAGTATATTCTTCCGCTTGAGAAGCTTATCGAGCAGTTTCGCAAATTGCCCGGTATCGGCAAGAAAACAGCAGTGCGTTTGGCTTTTTCGGTTCTTGAGTTTTCAAACGAGGAGGCTGAAGCTTTTGCCGAGGCTGTACGCGGCGCAAAGGCTGATGTGCGCACCTGCTCGATTTGTCAGAACTTTTCAGACGGTGAGCTTTGTCCCGTTTGCAGAGATCCCGAGCGTGACCGTTCTGTGATATGTGTTGTTGAGGATGCAAAAGCCGTTATGTCGCTTGAAAAGGTCAAGGAGTTTGACGGTGTTTACCATGTTCTCCACGGTGCGATATCCCCTATGGACGGAATCGGGCCGGATAAGCTGCGTATACGTGAGCTGATCACGCGCCTCACCGATGAAGTGAATGAGGTTATTATCGCAACCAATCCAACCGTTGAGGGTGAAGCGACTGCGATGTACTTAACCAAGCTTATAAAGCCGATCGGTGTCAAGGTTTCACGTCTTGCTTACGGTATTCCCGTTGGCGGTGAGCTTGAGTTTGCCGACGAGGTGACGCTTATGCGTGCGATTGAAGGACGCAGGTCAATGTGACGGCGGCGTGTTTATCTGATAGAAATATACCCGTGAGAGGCTGAACTCTTGCGGGCTTTTCTTTTTGCGGATAACACAGAAAGCAGAAAAATTTTCTGTACTGTTTGAATTGACTTATATAATCGAATATGCTATATTGTTAATAAGCAAAAGGCTTGCATATAACTCACTGTAAGGAGAAAAAACATGAATCTTACAATTGCACGAATCGGAAAAAATGAGACCGTGAAATTTGCCGCAACCGAGCTTCGACGTTTACTTCGGGCGATGGATCCGTATGCGTTTATTGACATTAGAATATATGACAGTCGCAATGAGGACTTAAAAAACATCATTTGGGTTGGTCTTGACGGCACATGCGAACAAAACAAGCTTGATGATGCTGTATATATTGACGTTAATAGTGGTGAGGGAATTATTACCGGTTCAAATGAGCGCTCGGTTCTCATTGCTGCTTACCGTTTTATGTATGAGCTCGGATGTCGTTTTCTGCGTCCCGGAAGGGCAGGCGAAAAAATCCCGAGTAATACTGTAAACGCAGAGCTTTTGAATGTTCACGTTGATGAGAGAGCTTCATACCGTCAGCGCGGCGTTTGTATTGAGGGTGGAACTGCTTATGAGCATATTTACAACATGATCGATTGGCTTCCCAAGGTGGGGATGAACGGATATTTCATGCAGTTCCAGATTCCTGCCGCATTCTTCAGAAATTTCTATGATATTGAAAACCCATATCTGCCCAGGGTGTCCTTCAGCGTTGACGATGTTGCTCATGCGTGGCCGAGCCTTGAGGAGGAAATACTCCTTCGCGGACTTAACTATCATGCGGTTGGACACGGTTGGGCAAATGAGTCTGTGGGTATTCACGCAACGGGCTGGCACAGCTACAAGGAGCCGGTTCCCGATGAGATAAGAGCCTGCTTTGCCGAGGTGAACGGTGTTCGCGATTTTTGGAACAGATTCCCGATCATGACCAATCTCTGCTATTCAAAGGATCATGTCAGAAACAGACTTACCGATACCATAGTCGATTACTGCAAAAATCATCCCCGTGTGAACTATCTCCATTTCTGGCTCAGTGACGCAAGCTGCAACAACTGCGAATGTTCGGGCTGCCGTGACACGCGTCCGTCCGATTTCTATGCGATGATGATAAACGATCTTGACGAAAAGCTCGCCGCTGCAGGTCTTGACACGAAGATTGTCTGTATCATTTACCTTGATATGTTCTGGGCACCGGTCAAGACGAAGATCAAAAATCCCGACCGGCTTGTTCTCATGTTCGCTCCGATAACCCGTACATATTCCACAACATACGATAAGCTTGATTTGGAAAAGGATATCGAGCTTCCGCCGTATGAGCTGAATAAGCTTAATCTTCCTTCATCACTTGAGCAAAATGTGGCGTATCTTAAATCATGGCAGGACGGTAATTTCAGTTCGGAGGAGTTCCTTTTTGACTATCATCTGATGTGGGATCACTATAACGATCCCGGTTACTATGAGTGCGCGAGAACGGTTCACGCCGATATGGTTAGTCTTGATAAGCTCGGACTCAACGGAATGGTGAGCTGTCAGCTTCAGAGAGTGACCTTCCCGACGGGACTTCCGCTCTATTCAATGGCGAGAGGACTCTGGGACAAAAATTCAAAATTTGAGGATATCGCAAAGGAATATTTCACCGCAGCGTTTGGCGAGGATGCAAAGACGGTTGAAACGTACCTCTCCGCTCTTTCAAAGCTTTTTGGTATCGAGTTTATGAGATGCGAATCCGATATGACAAACGAGGAAATGGCGGCAAGTGTGCGCGAGGCAAAGCGTGTCATAGCCGAGTTTAACACCGGATTCATCAAGAAAAAAGCCGCTGTGGGCGATGATTGGAAGCATCTCGACTATCATGCCGATATCTGCACTATGTACGCCGATATGCTTCTCTTGGGACTTGCCGGCGACGATGATGCCATGAAGCGCGAATGGGATGTCCTTGCCGATTATATTGCACGTACCGAGCCGGAGCTTCACGAATATCTCGATATGCGCTCTTTCAGATTCTGCTGGCCGGTTGTAAACAAGTGGACCAAGGGTAAATTATCTAAATAAAACCTGAAATAATTCCGTGGGGTATAAAATTGCCTCACGGTTTTTGGATTTGTGGCTTCAATGGTGAATTTTTAGTCGTGAAATATCAATAATTTAGCCTTGACACGCCGATAAATGTATGGTATACTATACTGTACGCGGAAAGGGAAAAGATTCCTTCCGAAATTCCGAAATATCAGGGAGAAGAATTATGGATATGGTAATTGCACGCATAGGCGATAATGCAACGGTCAGATACGCGGCAACAGAGCTTCGCCGCCTGATTCGCAAAATGGATAAGTATAAGCTTGTTCAGATAAGAAAGTACGATAGCAGAATCGACACGGACGAGGATATCATCTGGGTTGGTCTTGACGGTTCATGTGAGGCAAATGCACTCGACGATGCTGTATATATTGATATCAAGAACGGCAGCGGTATCATCACAGGCGCAAATCCCCGTTCAGTTCTCATGGGCGTTTACCGCTTTATGTATGAGCTTGGATGCCGTTTTCTGCGTCCCGGAGACGGCGGAGAAAAGATTCCCGAAAAGGCCCTTGTAAACGAGGAAATAAACATTTACGTTGACGAAAAAGCGTCTTACCGTCATCGTTCCGTTTGTATTGAGGGCGGTACTGCGTATGAGCACGTTTACAATATGATAGACTGGCTTCCCAAGGTAGGCATGAACGGTTACTATATGCAGTTCCAGATTCCTGCGCCCTTCTTCAGAAACTTCTATCAGATTCCGAATCCCTATTTCCCTCGTAATCCTATCGATGTGGGCGAGGTGCCTTACGTTTGGGCTGATCTTGAGGATGAAATTGCCCTTCGCGGACTCAATTATCACGCGGTTGGTCACGGCTGGACCAATGAATCATTCGGTATTCACATTTCGGGCTGGCAGAGATACAGAGAGCAGCTTCCGCCCGAGATAACAGAATGTCTTGCCGAGGTTAACGGTGTTCGTGAGTTTCAGGACCTGTTCCCTGCGATGACCGAGCTTTGTTATTCAAAGGATTACGTCAGAAGCCGTATGGTCGATACTGTTGTTGACTACTGCAAGGAGCATCCGACTGTTAACTATCTCCATTTCTGGCTCAGTGACGGTAACAACAATCATTGTGAATGTGAGGACTGTCGTGATACTCTCCCGGCTGACTACTATGTAATGATGCTTAATGAGCTTGATGAAAAGCTGACTGCAGCAGGACTTGACACTAAGATCGTCTGCCTTATTTACAAGGCGCTGCTCTGGGTTGCCGAAAAGAACAAGATCAAGAATCCCGACCGTTTTGTTCTCATGTTTGCGCCGATAACACGTACATACAGCGCATCTTATGCCGATGTTGACACCAAAGCACCCGTCGAGCTTGATCCTTATGTTCGCAACAAGGAAACACCGCCGGCATCTATCGAGCAGAATGTTGCATACCTCAAAACATGGCAGGAGGATCAGCTTAACAAGGACAGCTTCCTCTTTGACTATCACCTCATGTGGGATCACTATAACGACCCCGGTTATTACGAGGTTGCACGCGGTGTTCACAAGGATATGACCGGTCTTGAAAATATCGGAATCAACGGAATGGTGAGCTGTCAGCTTCAGAGAGTAACATTCCCGACGGGACTTCCGATGTACGCAATGGCAAAGGGACTTTGGGACAGAACCTCGAAGTTTGAGGATATTGCAAAGGAATATTTCACCGCAGCATTCGGCGAGGACGGCGAGCTTGTTGAAAACTATATGTCAACTCTCTCAAAGCTCTTTGGAATTGATTTCATGAGATGCGAATCCGATATGACGAATGAAGAAATGGCGGCGAGTGTTCGTGAAGCAAAGCGAGTTATAACCGAGTTTAATACGGAGCACATCAAGGCAAAGAGCGGAATTTCGATAGACTGGAAGTTGCTTGACTATCATGCCGATATCTGCATTATGTATGCGGATATGCTTCTTGCCGGTCTTGCGGGCGACAATGATGCTATGCAGCGCGAATGGGAGATTCTTGCAGACTGTATTGCACGCACCGAGCCGGAGCTTCACGAATATCTTGATATGCGCTCGTTCAGATTCGGCTGGCCTGTTGTCAACAAGTGGACAAGAGAGAGAATAAAAACCGTGGATTGAAACAAAAAAGTGTGACCTTCTTACGGTGGGCAATTTCAACAAATTCAGATTATTTTTATATAACTATTGACAAATTGGAGAAAATAATATATAATTAATTAGTTGCTACTTTGTGTAAGGCAAAAACGGAGGTGTAATCGTGGCAATAGATATGCGCTCGCTTCTTGCGGGAGAGACTGCAAAATTGGCTGTTGATTACGACTTTTCGCTGACTCGAAAGGACTTCGGCTTTGACACGGATATCAACGGTGTGGTTTTTACAAAGCCTGCTCACGTGAACGGTGAAATCGTTAATATGGGCGGTTATATCGGACTTTGTGTGACGGTCAGTGTTTGTTACAGCGCCGAATGTGCACGCTGCTTAAAGCCTCTTGAGCGTAGCTTTGAGGTGACGTTTGAGCGTACGGTTGTTAACCGAGGTGAGCTTGTTAACACGAGCGAGGACGAGGCTGACGACTATATTCAGATAGTTGACGGTATGCTTGAGCTTGACAGTGTTGCGGCAGAGCAGCTTCTCATGGAGTTTCCGACGAAGGAGCTTTGCAGTGATGACTGTAAGGGTCTTTGTCCGAAGTGCGGAAAGGATCTTAACGAGGGCGAATGCGGCTGCGTGACAAAAGAAATTGATCCGAGACTCGCAATTTTGCAAAAACTACTTGAAAAATAAAAATAATTGGTGTATAATATAAAGTGTTATACAGTTAAGGAGGTGTCGTGAAATGGCAGTACCGAAGAAGAAAGTCTCCAGTGCGAGACGCGATAAGAGAAGATCTAACGTTTGGAAGCTCGAAATGCCGGGTATGACAAAGTGCCCCAAGTGCGGTGAATACAACCTTG
>JAZNFB010000367.1:0-8645 GCA_045588895.1 Candidatus Flemingiibacterium sp. | reverse complement strand
AGGAGGCAAAGGTCCCTCTGCAATTGAGCCGCCGCGGTGTCGGAAAGTATATCTGGCCGAAGGAGCATCTTATTGATTACACCTTCCCGCAGCTGCTTGATCGTATCTGTGAGGAGTTCCCCGAGCAGTACGCTTTTCGTTACACAACTCTTGATTATACCCGTACATATCCTGAATTCAGAGACGATGTTGACACATTCGCACGTGCTCTTATCGCAATGGGCGTAAAGCGCGGTGATCACGTTGCTATCTGGCCAACGAATGTCCCTGCTTGGTATATCACATTCTGGGCGACCGTTAAGATTGGTGCGGTGCTCGTTACCGTAAACACTGCATACAAGATTCACGAGGCGCAGTATTTGCTCTCACAGTCCGACACGCATACGCTCGTTATGGTCGACGGCTACAAGGATTCGAACTATATTGAGATAATCAACGGTATCTGCCCCGAGCTTGCCGAAAGTAAACCTGGTGAGCTTAACTCAAAGGTTCTGCCGATGCTTAAGAATGTCATCACTGTTGACTCTGAAAATCCCGGATGCTTTACATGGGAATCAGCAAACGCACTCGCTGAAAAAGTTCCTGTTGAAGAAGTATATGCCAGGGCAAAGCAGGTCCGCAAGGATGACGTCTGCAATATGCAGTATACCTCGGGTACAACAGGTTTCCCGAAGGGTGTTATGCTGACACACTATAATGTTGTCAATAACGGTAAAGCAATCGGCGACTGCATGGATCTCTCAACAGAGGACAGAATGATGATTCAGGTTCCGATGTTCCATTGCTTCGGAATGGTTCTTGCGATGACTGCATCGGTCACACACGGCGTTACGATGTCACCGATTCCTGCGTTCTCGCCGCGACTCGGACTTGACTGTATCAATAAGGAAAAGATCACAGCATTCCACGGTGTTCCGACCATGTTCATTGCGATGCTGAATCATGAAAACTTTGAAAAGACCGATTTCTCGTACATGAGAACCGGTATTATGGCAGGCTCGCCGTGTCCTATAAAGGTCATGGAGGAGGTTGTCGAGAAGATGCATATGCCCGAGATCTGTATCACTTACGGTCAGACAGAGGCATCTCCTGCAACAACCATGTCAAAGACCACCGATCCGCTTGAGCTTCGCTGCACAACTGTCGGACAGAGTATGTTTGCGGTTGAAACGAAGATCGTCGATCCCGAAACGGGTGAAGAAGTGCCCGACGGCGTTGACGGTGAATTCTGCGCACGCGGATATAACATTATGAAGGGCTATTACAAGATGCCCGAGGCTACTGCTGCGGCAATCGACAAGGATGGATGGCTCCATTCGGGTGACCTTGCAAGACGCGTTGAAAACGGTTACTACAAGATTACGGGACGTATTAAGGACATGATCATCCGAGGCGGCGAGAATATTTATCCCAAGGAGATCGAAGACTTCCTTTATACAAATCCCAAGGTTAAGGACGTTCAGGTAATCGGTGTTCCCGACAAGCAGTACGGCGAGGAGATTATGGCTTGTATCGTTCTTAATGAGGGTGAGGAATCCACAGAGGCGGAGATCAAGGAGTTTTGTCTTGCGAATATGGCAAAGCACAAATGCCCGAGATATATCCGTTTCGTTGAGGGCTTCCCGATGAATGCGGCAGGCAAGATTCTCAAATATAAGATGCGTGAAGAAGCGGTTGAATATCTGAATCTTCAGGCTGATGCAAAAATTGTAACTGCATAAATAAAGATAACGAAGCTGTCGTACCAAATTGCGGCGGCTTCTTTTGTGTCACAGATAAAATAATTTACGCAAACCCACTTGTCATATAGAACGAAATGTGATAAAATAATTGTATATGCAATGAAATGCGGAGGAAAGACGATTGTTTCTTAAATTACTTCCAACTCATATATATAAAGACATTTACGAAATCACGCCCGAGGCACTGAACAAGGCAGGTATCGCTGCGCTGATTCTCGATATTGATAATACACTCGTTACATATGACGACCCGAAGCCGACCGAGAGTGTTGCCGCATGGCTTGACGGTATGCACAGCGCAGGTATACAGACGGCGTTTGTCTCGAATAATGAGGAGCCGCGTGTCGAGACCTTCTGCGAGGGCCTTGGATGTTATTTCCATGCGAAGGCAGGCAAACCCTCACGCAAATATCTTCGTGAAGCTATGACTCATATGGGTACGACCGAAAAAAATACCGCTTGTGTCGGCGATCAGCTTTTCACTGATGTCTGGGCAGGCAAGCGTGCAGGAATGCGTGCGTTTATGGTGCCGCCGATAAAGGACAAGCGTACACTCTTTTTTAGGACAAAACGCCTGCTTGAAAAACCGTTTTTGAGGTTATATTATAAGCGAGGTAATTCATGATGACTAAATTTTATAATCTTACAAAAATGCTTGCGGCAATGATGTTTCGCAAGGATTCTCCGATAATTCCCGACGGAGCGATACCGCCGTTAAGTGCAGAGGGTATTATACTTTCGCGTGTTCGCTCGCTGACAAAAGAGAGAAAAATAAACACGGCGGAAAATCTTCTTTTCGATTCCTTTGACCGTAAAAAGCCGGTTATGATGGCGATTGCACTGGATTTTTACGCAAATCTCTCTCTGCTTGAGGAAAAAGAGCTTGAGGATGCCGATTTTTCGGTTGATGAGATCGGACAGGGAATTACAGACATGATGAATTTCTATAAAATAAAGCTTGTTGCAAAGAAACCGATAAATGTACCGGGAGAGAATAAAAATGGTTAATAAACTGAAGCTTGCGGTGCTCGGTTCACCAATTGCGCACAGTCGATCTCCGCAGCTGCAAAATTCGTTTGCACGTGATTGCGGTATTGCCGATTTTTCATATGAGCGTATTGAAACAACCTGTGACACTCTTGAAGAAACCGTACAGAGGCTTATGACAGAGGGATATGACGGCTTTAACTGCACCATGCCGCTTAAAACAGATATGGCACATATGGCTGATTATATCGAGGATGAAGCAAAGACGCTCTGGTCTGCAAACACCGTTTCGGTAAGGGACGGTAAGCTCTATGCAGACACGACCGATGGCGTTGGTATACTTTTGACTGTCCGCCGAGGTTACGGTGAGCTTAACAAGCCATATACGGAATGTGTCAGAGGCAAACGGGTTGTGCTTCTCGGTGCAGGCGGTGCGGCTCGTTCTGTGGCACTCTCTCTCAAAAAAGCAGGCGCAGTGCTGACAATTTTTAACCGTACGCTTGATGCTGCATTTGCGCTTCGTGATATGCTGAAGGTGGACTGCGAATGTTTAGAGCTTCGGGATGAGGCTTCACTTTGTCGGGCGGCGAAGAAATGTGACATTCTCATAAACTGTACTGCACTCGGTATGAGCGGAAAGCCGGAGTTTGATTCGCTTTCGTTTGTTGACGGTATGTGCGACGGTGCGATGGTTATTGATGCTGTATACAATCCGCTTGAAACGAAGCTTTTGAAGCGTGCCGCAGAGCGTGGACTTTCGGCTGTCAGCGGACTTTGGATGCTCGTTTATCAGGGAGCGGTTGCATTTGAAAAATGGTCGGGTATACTTCCCGATGAGGATGCCTGCTTGAGGGCATTTGATCTTATAAAATGAGGTGATTATTATGTCATACGCAAAATTCGGCGTTGCCGGCAGCTCTGAAAGCTTCTTTGAAGAAGGAAAAAAGCACACGCACGAGGCTCCCGGATGGCTTGCCGAGAAGGGCGTTGATGCTTACGAATACCAGTGCGGACACGGTATAACTGCAGGTGAAGCTTCACTTCGCCGTGTTGCAGATGAAGCAAAAAACCACGGTATACTCATGTCACTTCATGCGCCGTACTTTATTTCACTCTCGAGCGTTGAGCCTGAAAAGCGGCTTAACAGTATCGGTTACATCAAAAAAAGCCTTTGGGCGGCGGAATGTCTCGGTGCAGACACGGTTGTTGTACACACGGGAAGTGCGGGAAAAATCAGCCGTGCCGAGGCGATGGGGTATGCTTCGGATACATTATATAAATTACTCGAGGATATTGGCGACACAGGCATTCGTATCGGGCTTGAAACAATGGGCAAGCTTAATCAGCTCGGCACACTTGACGAGGTATTGACACTTTGTAAGCTTGATAAGCGTCTTTATCCTGTGGTTGATTTCGGTCACTTAAACTGCCGTGGCCGTTCACAGAGCGGTGTGTTTGACGGTGCTTCCGAAACTCCGACGGGTGGTGTTTTTGTGAGCGTTGACGATTACCGCACTGTTTTCGATAAGGTTGGCGCACGTCTCGGCGACGAATATGCACGCACGATGCACTGTCATTTTTCGAAGATTGAATACACAAAGCAAGGCGAAAAGCGTCACGTGCGTTTTATGGATGAGGGCTTCGAGCCGCCGTTTGAGCCGCTTATCGAAGCGATTATAAAAGAAAATCTTTCGCCTCGAATTATAAGCGAATCGGCAGGAACACAGACCGAGGATGCTGCGGCGATGAAGAAGTATTATCTTGAAAGGAAGAACGGTATATGAAAATTCTTATAATAAACGGTCCGAATCTTAATCTGACCGGTGAGCGTGAGGTTGGTCATTATGGGGCTGACACGCTTGATGTTATCAATTCACGCATAGAGAGTGCGGCAGGGGAGCTTGACGTTTCGGTTGAATTTTTTCAGTCGAATCATGAGGGTGAAATAATCGACCGTTTGCACAGTGCACGTCCCAATGCAGGCGGCGGTATTGACGCTGTTATAATCAATGCCGGAGCGTATACACACTATTCTTATGCGATACGTGACGCTATTTCGGCAATAAAGATACCTGTTGTTGAGGTTCATATGTCGAATATTCATGCGCGTGAGGCATTTCGTCATGAATCGGTTATAACGCCTGTTTGTGCCGGTCAGATATGCGGTTTTGGCTGGTACAGCTATATTTTAGGTCTCCATGCGGCTATAAATGCGGTGAATACAAAAAATTGAGTACAAAGTATATTTTTCTTGATATAGACGGAACACTTGTTGATTTTAACTGCACAATGCCACAGTCGTGTGAGTGTGCACTTCGTATGGCGCAGAAAAACGGACATAAGCTGATTATCTCGACCGGACGCTTTATCGGTCAGATATATCCGTGGCTTCTTGAGGCAGTGCCGTTTGACGGAATCATCTCCTCGTCAGGCGCAATTGTTCACTATGGCGGCGAATGTATATATTCGAAGTTCTTTTCGCGAGATGATCTTGCGTATCTTTCTGATTGCTTTAATAGAGCAGGTGCATATTCCTGCCGTCAGAAGAGGATGCATCTTGTTTCGGATGAGCAAAATCTTAAGGGGATTTACGATGTTTTCGGACGTGCAGGCGTAGCCAAGGAATCGGTGGAATCGCTTATGGGTGACGTTGAGATCGCGGACATGAACTCGCTCGATAATGTTGAAAAGGTGATATATTACGATTCGAAGTATACTCTCGATGAAATGCGTAAGCTGCTCGGCAATGCTTATAACATTGATCCGTTCAGCTTCAAAGATATGCCGTCTACCTGCGGTGAGGTCAATCTTGCCGTAGTCAATAAGGCACACGGCATGGCAGAGCTTCTTAAATATGTCGGCGCGGATGTACGTAATTCGATTGCGATAGGCGATGCAGGCAACGATATAACGATAATACGTGCAGCAGGTGTCGGCGTTGCGATGGGAAATGCGACGGACGAAATCAAGGCGGCGGCTGATGTGGTGACTGATCCCATCGACAAGGACGGCGTATACAACGCATTTGCCAATCTCGGGCTCATATAAAAAAGCTTGCCACTATAATAGCAAGCCGATTCGATTGGAGTTTTTCTTTTATGAAAACAATAGCACGTATACATAACGATTTTTCCGATAAATTCGGTATACCGAGACAGAGCGGAATACTTTCAACGCTTGAATCGAGAATCGTATTTGAGCCGGAGTTCCGTTCTCCCGAAGCGCTTCGTGGGATTGAACAGTGGTCACATTTGTGGCTAATTTGGGAATTTTCCGAATCGATACGTGAGGATTGGTCACCGACTGTGCGCCCACCGAGACTTGGCGGAAATACACGTGTCGGCGTTTTTGCAACACGCTCACCCTTTCGCCCGAATCCGATCGGACTTTCTTCGGTGAAATTGGTTCGTGTTGAACAGACACCGAGTGAAGGATGCGTACTTGTCGTAAGCGGTGCAGACCTGATGGATGGGACTCCGATTTACGACATCAAGCCGTATCTTCCGTATGCCGATGCGCACCCCGATGCTTCGGGAGGATTTGCCGATGAGGTTTTCGGCGCAAGGCTTAAGGTTGACTTCCCGGCGGGGTTACTCGAAAAATTACCTGCCGACAAGCGTGAAGCGGCGACTATCATTCTTGCCGAAGACCCGAGACCTGCTGTCAGAGCAAAGGACAGTGACCGTGTTTTCGGTTTCGGTTTTGCCGGCTTTGAAATCAAGTTTACCGTTTGCGGCGGTGTTCTGACGGTGGTTTGCGTCGAAAAATATTAGCGTTTTTTCTTTGATACGGGACGGTTTTTGCTGTTCCGTCCATTTTTTTGTGCCGCACGGCGTTTTATCGTGCTCTTTTTCCGAACCGAATAACCGAAATCGCCAAGCTTCCTGCCAAGCGCAAAATAATCGCCGTGTGAATATGCAATAAGCTTCGCACGCTCAAGGTGAAGTGCTCCTTTTTCGTCAACGAGCGTCGGCGAAACGTCAACCGCAACTATATCGGCAACGAACATATCATGCGTGCCAAGTGGGACAATGTCAGTTACGCGACATTCAAGACTTATAGGGCTTTCGGCTATGACCGGAGTATCCGGAAGCTCGTGCCCGGGGACGGCGGTGAGCTTGCATTTTGTGAATTTATCCTCATCACGTCCCGAGCGTACACCGCAGTAATCGGTTGCACGTGCGAGATCCTCGGTGGTCAAGTTAATGACGAATTTTTTTGTTTCTTTGATAATATCATAGGAATAGCGTGACGGGCGTATGGATACGTATGTTTTCGCAGGATCTGAATTGATGATACCTGTCCAGCCGATTGTTATGATGTTTGGCTTTTCCAAGGTGCCGCAGCTTACCATGACTGCAGGGAGAGGGGCTAACAGTGTGCCGCCTTTCCATTTGATTTTTGTATTTTCCATCATGTGTGTCTCCGTTTTTAGTTGTATTATTAATATGATACACTAAATTTGCTTCAATGTCAAGGTGTGAAGCTGATCTGTGACGATTTATAAAAAAATAAAAAATTTTTCAAAAAACTCTTGACAAGTGCGCTTTATTGTGTTATAATGCTAAATATAAATAAAGGCTGTGACGAAGACGGTCAGATATTTGTTTCTCCAGAGAGTCGGCGGTGGGTGCGAGCCGATGTTTCAATTATCAGTATGACTAATCACTTCTGAGCTTGGAACCGAACACGTTTTTTCGTAAGTAGACTTCCACGTGCTGTCGCGTAAAGACAAAGGGCTTGTCAGAGTCCGTAAAGAGGCGTAAATTACGCAATTTGAGTGGTACCGCGGAATAGTTAAAAATTCCGTCTCAAAGTTTGGGAGTCGTCCCCGCTTTGAGGCTTTTTTGCTTTTTCGGTCAAATTGCCGCCTAGTTGAAGCCTTCCTGATTAATTATTTCAATATTTTGGAGGATTTTATCATGGAAAACAAATTAAGAGAAATTGCAGAGCGTCTTGTTGCACTGCGTGAGATCATGGGACTCACAACTGCCGAAATGGCAAAGCGTACCGACGTTAGTGAAGAGGAGTATATGGCGATTGAATCGGGCGAATCCGACTTCAGCTTTACCTTTATTCATAAGTGTGCGCAGACCTTTGGCGTTGATGCAACCGATATTTTAAAGGGCTCAAGTCCCACACTTTCATCATTCTCCGTCACCAAGGCCGGAGAGGGACTGCCGATTGTAAGACGTAAGGGCTTCAACTATAATAACCTTGCACCTCTTTTCAAGAATAAGACTGCCGAGCCGTTTGTTGTAACTGCCGCATATCATGAGGATGAACAGAATAAGCCGATAAAGCTCGGTTCTCATGAGGGACAGGAATTTGACTACGTGCTTGAAGGTAAGCTCAAGGTTCAGATCGATGACCATGTTGAGGTTTTGACAGCAGGCGATTCCATTTACTATAACAGCGGCACACCTCACGGTATGGTTGCTTGTGACGGCGACTGCAAGTTTTTAGCAGTTGTAATCGATGCTGAGGGCAAGGCATATGACTATGAAGCGCCGACTCTTGAAAAGACACCGACTGTCGTATCTGTTGAAAAGACGGGTGCTGTTTGGGAGAACTTTATCGAAACAACTCTTGATGATAAGGGTGTCCTTAATTCCATCATATTTAAGAATGAGGATAAATTCAATTTCGGTTTTGACTGCGTTGATGCAATTGCGGCTAAAAATCCCGATAAGCTTGCGATGCTTCATCTCTCTGCTGATAAAACCGAGCGCCGTTTCACCTTTGGCGATATGTCAAAGCTTTCTGCGAAGGCGGCGAACTATTTTGAATCGCTTGGTATCAAGAAAGGCGACCGTGTACTCGTTGTTCTCAAGCGTCATTGGCAGTTCTGGGTTACAATAACCGCACTTCATAAGCTGGGTGCTGTTATCATTCCGGCGACAAATCTGCTCGTTG